>NZ_DIXC01000058.1 GCF_002435945.1 Mesotoga sp. UBA6090 | reverse complement strand
GTTGCATCGAATTACCGAAGAGGCAAATTCGGATCAGTATCGGGTGATCTGAGCATTAAAGGAATTCCTCCGATGGAAAGAGACACGAGTGTGTCAACGGTAAGCGGGGATGCGATAATCTCATATTCAGGTGAACCCAGGTTCGATGCGACGATTTCTTCGGTTAGTGGGGATGTTTCCTCTGACATGGGACTGGTGAAGGTTGACAAGAAGCACTATAGATATGGAAATGGTGAACCACAGGAGTATCTTAAGATGAGCAGCGTGTCTGGTGATCTCCTAATAAGTGCCAAGTACAGAGGAGCGCCCGCAAAAGATGTCAAGGTCGAATCTTCTCCTGCTTCTTCGGAAGAGAACAGGTCCTACAGAGCCGCTGTGGTTGAAGAGAATCTCCAGGATCAGGAGACTAAGAAGATACTGAGACTTTTCAAGGAAGGCAAGCTGACAAAGGAGTACGCTCTGGAGATGCTAGGAGTTCTAGGCTATTCTGAGAAGGAAATAGAAGAGATGCTCGAAGTTGATGAAGAGCTCAAGAAGCTTAAGAACTCCATAGATGTAGTGATGAAGGACGAAGATACAGAAAGCAAAGAGCTTCAGGAGTCTCCTGAGAAAGTTGATACTCCTGAAGAACCTAACTTGACCAGAGAAAAGAAAGAAGGTGATTAGCAATGAAATTTGGTGCGCTTTTCGCGATTTTTCTGGGGATATTGATCATTCTGTCGGTTACACACATAATTCCTAGCTTTGCTTTCACAATAGAGATCTTCTTTGCCATTGTATTCCTCTATCAGGGATTTAAGATATTCAGAAGATTCAAGGCGGAATACATGGGCAGTCTCATCTTCGGTGCGATTCTTGTCACCGACCTTTTGATTGGGTGGAATGTTATCAGGGGCTTCAGGGGTTGGGGCTTCTGGGAGCTCATAGTGGCCATGATTGGATCGTATATCGTTGGTTGGGGCATAGTTACTCTTTTCAAAAAAAGCTTTAAGCTAGGAAAAACACAAAGCTCCACTAGACAGGTCCTGAACATCTCGAGACCGAAGGAGTTTGATGAGCTCGAAATAGAACTCGAGGCAAACCTAACGAAGGTACTAATGATGGACAACACTTCAAACGGTATAGACGCAAATGTAAGTTTCGATAAGCTGAGTTTCAATGGAGATCTGAAATACGATATGGATAAGGCTAGAGGCGTTTTGAAGGCGAAGTGCAAGGCAAAATCCGGGGTTTCGAGTGTTATGTCGAAGTCAAGAATGAACCTTGAGATCAATGCTGAGCCCATTCTCAGGGTTGAGGCCACACTTGATGGAGCTGATACAGTTCTTGACTTTTCGAGTCTGAATCTAGATAGGGCTACAATCAAAACCTCATTGTCCAGGCTGTCAATAATCCCTTCTGAGCGGCGTGACTCAATAATCGATATTGACTGCGAAGTTACTTCCCTGAACATCAGGGCACCAAAGGATGTTGGACTTAGTATTGTTCACGAAGGGGAGTTGAACTGGAGTAACTTCAACAATCTTATGGAGAGAGAAAAGGGATACGTCTCGACCAATATCGACAGGGCCGTGACGACCTGCCAGATCAACGTAAAGTCAGATATGTCGAAGATCTCTATCGACTGGATATAAAAAAGAATCATCTTCTCTGCCGGCCTGATGGCCGGTTTTTTTTGGACTGGTCTATTTCACAAGAAACAGCATGGGCAGCGAGCCGAAAGTGACTTATTATTATATAATCAGGTTACCGGATATGACTTTCCGGAATTTTTGCTTGCGAATAACAGCAGAAGCAGGGGGCGCTCCGTGGACAAGTGCAGAATCGACCCGAGGGTTTTCAAAGTACCGATTGACAAGATGAGAGCCGGCTACTATTCTGACAAATACTTCACAAGACTCGTCGAAGTTCTCAAGAAGGCAGAAAAGAAGTCAAGGGTGCTATACCAGCTCTTCCCGAGGAGAGACGCGACAATAGTGGGAATTGACGAAGCGCTTGCCATTCTTCGATTTGGGACCGGTTATTACTCGAATGAAGGAGAGGCGAAGAGGCTCTTCGAAGGGGTACTCGAGATTGAGAAGGAGGTCAACCACGCAGCCTGGGAGATGGACCGTCGGGCACTGGTGGAACTGACCGCCCGAAAATGGGATCTTAAGATGAAGCTTAATGATCTCTGGGTCGACAAGTGGCCCGAACTAGAAGTTCGCGCTCTGTATGACGGTGATGAAGCAAAGGATATGGAACCGGTAATGACTATAGAAGGCGATCCCAGATATTTCTCTTATCTGGAAACCATATTGCTGGGTGTTATAGCGAGAGCTTCTTCAACTGCCACTGCCGTCAAGTCCGTCGTGAAGGCCGCTAGAGGCAAGGAGATACTCTTCTTCAGCGCGAGATTCGACCATTTCTGGACTCAGGCAACGGACGGATACGCGGCGCTCAAGGCAGGTGCCTTCGGTGTTTCTACAGATGCGAATGCAGACTACTGGGGCGTTGAGAGTATGGGGACGATACCCCACGCCCTTATTGCAGTGTATAACGGAGATACGGCCAAGGCCGCCATGGAGTTCGATCGTTACATAGACGGTGGAGTCAATAGAATAATTTTGGTCGACTGGGACAACGATGTGATTGGAACGACGGTCGATTGCGTTGCCCGCACGTACAAAGCCGAGACCGGTGAGGATTTTGTACCTGGCAAGACCGATCCTTCGGCCGTTATAGGTCCGGGAAAGGGAAAGATATGGGGCGTGAGATTCGATACGTCTGGCAGTTTGAGAGACGTCTCGGTCGCCCCGAAAGACGCTTCATCGCTGGGAGTCTGTCCCGAAATGGTCTGGAGGGCTAGAAGGGAATTCGACAGGTGCGGAATGAAGGACTTGAAGATAGTCGTCTCGGGCGGTTTCACGGCGGAGAAGATAGATCTCTTCGAAAAGCTGAATGTCCCCGCGGATGTTTACGGAGTCGGTTCGTCTCTACTGAAGAACAAGCTGGACTTCACGGCAGATATCGTGGAGGTCGAAGGAAGGCCTTGCGCAAAAGTCGGAAGAGGGAAGAAAGAAGCTCCAAGATTGGAAAAGGTAGCGAGTAACTATTGGAACAACGATAAAGAGGAGAGGTGTTGAAAATGGAAGCAAAGGGAACCTGGACAGTAAAAAAAGGGTTCGCTGAAATGTTCAAGAACGGCGTAATCATGGACGTCACGAATCCCGAACAGGCAAAGATAGCTCAGGATGCCGGAGCCACGGCAGTAATGGCTCTTGAAAGAGTACCGGCGGATATCCGAAAAGAGGGCGGAGTAGCCCGAATGGCGAAAATCGGTCTCATCAAAGAGATCATGGAATCTGTTACGATCCCTGTAATGGCAAAAGCGAGAATTGGACATATTGCCGAAGCGAAGATCCTCGAAGCTATTGGCGTTGACTTCATCGACGAATCGGAGGTTCTTACACCTGCAGATGATAAATATCACATAGACAAGAGAATATTCACCGTCCCCTTCGTTTGTGGAGCGAGAAATCTCGGAGAAGCAGTCAGAAGAATCGCCGAGGGCGCTGCGATGATCAGAACAAAGGGAGAGGCAGGCACCGGAAATATCATCGAGGCCGTCAAGCACATGAGAACCGTCAACGAAGAAGTGAGAAAGGCCCAGATGATGAACGATGCCGAACTCGTCCATTATGGAAAGGAGATCGGTGCGCCTGTCGAGATCCTCAGCCAGGTAAGAGAGCTCGGGCGGCTTCCAGTCGTCAATTTCGCCGCCGGCGGAGTGGCTACACCGGCCGATGCGGCTCTCATGATGATGCTCGGCTGCGACGGAGTCTTCGTAGGTTCGGGAATCTTCAAGTCAAAGGATCCTGCAAGAATGGCCAAAGCGATCGTAGAAGCAGTTTCGCATTATGACAATGCCGAAGCGTTAGCAGAGATCTCGGAAAACGTTGGAGATGCAATGGACGGTCTCGAGATCGAGACTCTTGAAGTTCGAATGGAAGAAAGAGGCTGGTAAGGGTTGAAGATCGGGGTTCTCGGAATTCAAGGCGCTATACAGGAACATCTATCGATTCTCAGGAAGACAGGAGTCGAACCGTCCTGGGTGAAGAACCGGAAGGAACTCGACTCCGTTGAGGCTCTGGTAATGCCTGGTGGAGAGTCGACCACGATGATCAAGCTCTTGAAGAGATTCGAAATGTGGGAAATCCTCAGGAATAGAATAGAAGATGGAATGCCGGTCTTGGCGACCTGCGCGGGCATGATTCTCCTGTCGAGGAAGATTGAGAACGTGCTCAATCAGGACTCTCTGGGCGTTCTAGACATAAGCGTCAAGAGAAATGGTTACGGCAGGCAGATCAACAGCTTCGAGGTCGATCTACAGATAGACGAGATCGGTCCCGAACCATTCAGGGCAGTATTCATTCGGGCTCCAAAGATCGAATCGATCAGTGGCGAAGTTAGAGTCCTGACCAGCTACGACGGATCGCCGGTACTTGTTCGCCAGGGTAACGTGCTGGCAGCCTCCTTTCATCCCGAACTCACAGGGGACCTGAGAATTCACCGGTACTTTCTAAAGATGGCCGAAGCGGCTGAAAAGAGGATTAAAGAGTGTGCAGAATGATCGCCTTCAAAGCATATAAGGAAATAGACACAAACTGGATTTTAGACATTCTAAAGGTCATCTCCGAAAAAGGCATTTCCAGTCCTCACAGTGACGGCTGGGGCTATGCCCTTCGTGGCGAAGGAAGAGAGACCTACAACAGTTCAGGCGCGATCTTTGATAGTTATAGAAAGCTTCCTCCAAGCAGGATCGGCATTGTTCATTCTCGAAAGGCGTCAAAGGGATACGTCGTCAATCTCGAACACGTGCATCCCTTCTACGCCACGGTCAAAGGGAGGAATTACGCCTTGTGCCACAATGGAACGATATACGACTTTGCGAGCGATGAAGGAACGACAGATACACAGAGATATCTCGAGCTTCTGGTCAGCAATCTCGAAAGATACGAAACGAAGAGAGCCCTGGAAATCACCGCAGACTTTGTGGCGGAGAACTACCGCTACACTTCGATCAACGCGCTTCTCACGGATTTTGAAAACGTCTGGGCAATAAGGCAGAACGCAGAGAAAGACGACACGGAGCACGCCCTGTTTCTTTACGAGATGGACGGGGTTAGGATAGTCTCCAGCGAACCCGTTGAGGAATTCGGCGATCTCCCCGGAAACTCTATCGAGATTAAAAACGCCGAATCGATAGTTCTTTGAATATCATAAGAAATGCGTCTGGAGAACTTTCCAAACGCATTTCTTATTGAGAGGACTAGAAGTCTATTCCGAGTTCCTTCATGACTGTGACAAGATTGCTGTCAAGAGATGCAATTTCCGAATTCTCCAGTCTCTTGAGAGGAGTTTTCACACCGCCCATCTTTAGGCCCCTTCTTTCGAGAACATGTTTCATATACGGAATATTTGCACCGTTCCCAACTGCCTTCGTCAGCTTTGTCAAGGACTTCTGACTATCAAATGCCTTGTCGAAATCACCAGCTCTTACCGCATCTCGGACTTTCACGAAGAATTCCGGAAAGACTGCTCCGGGGCCCGAAACACAGCCTCTGGCACCGGCGATTAGAACCGATGCGAATGCAGCATCGCATCCAACGACCGTACTGAACGTCGACGGCAGTGCCCAAATCACACTCAGCGAATTCACGAAATCGCCGCTGCTGTCTTTCAGACCGACAATATTCTTGTGTTTTTCATGGAGCCTGGCAATGACATCGACGCTAACCGGGTTTTTCGTCAGAGAAGGAATATTGTAGATGTATAAAGGGAAGTCGCTTACAGAATCCGCTATCTTGTCGTAAAAACCGAAGAGCTCCTCCTGCTTGTGATTGAAGAAGAAAGGCGAGACTACTGCGGCCGCGTCTGCTCCAGATTCCTTTGAGTGCTTCAACAGTTCGATTATGTCTTCCAGCACTGCAGCTCCGCAATGAGAGACAACGGTCATTCTCCCTTTGTTTGCCTCGAGGAATGACTCCAGAGCCTTTTTTCTTTCAGGCAATGTGAGGGATGTTCCCTCACCGGTCGTGCCGAGCACAAACATTCCGTCGACACCTTTCTCAGCCAGGAAGTCCACATAGGACTTTATTGCATTGTAGTCAACACAGGAACCATCATCATTCATCGGAGTTAGCGGAGCTACGCCGACCCCTTCAAGTAATCTTCTCACCATGATCTCCCTTCTGCCAATCTTCTGGCCGCTTCCGTCATAGCTTCGAACTCCTGAACCAAGCCCATTCTGACCTTCCGTGAACCGTTGGCGCCATAGGCTGTTCCAGGAACAACGAGAATACCGTAATCTCTGTATAGTTTTTCGGTGAAGCTCCAGGGATCAATGCCTTCCGGCGTGGAAACCCATACATACATCGCTCCCTGGGGAGCAGTGAAGGTCAATCCCGATGCCTTCAGACCTTCAATAATCGCATCTCGCCTGCCCTGATATATTCCCCTGAGCTCACAATAATAAGAATCGGGGGTAGACTTCAAAGCCCCCGCAGCGGCGAGCTGGATAGGGTAGAAGACATTTGAGTCGATCTTCGATTTGTAAAGTTTCACTGCGTCCAGAAGACGTTTTTCGGCTACTATTGCCCCAACTCTCCATCCGGCCATGTTATAGGTCTTTGAGAAGGCGAAGTACTCCAGTCCCAGTTCGAGATTCTGGCGCGCTTCGAAATAACTGTTGACTTCAAGATTGTCAAAGGCTATTTCGGAGTATGCAAGATCACTCATCACGACAAAACCGTACTTGCCGGAAAGCTCGGAAAGCCGGTCGTAGTATTCTCTGTTTGCCACTCTGCCGGTGGGATTTGAGGGATAATTGACGATTACCATTTTCGGCTTGTGCAACTTGGCAAGACTCTCGATTTCGTCTAGAGTGGCCATCGGATCAACATCGCCGTCGTAAGTGAGAAGCTTTCCTCCGGTGAAAAGAACGCCCTCAAAGTATGTTGGATAACCTGGATCAGGAACAAGAATTGAATCGCCGGCATTTGCCAGTGCGTGCAATGCATTGAAAATAGCCTCTTTGATTCCGACTGTGACGAGCACATTCTCTTCGGGATTCAGCGTGACTCCGAAACGTTTCCTATACCAGTCAGCGACAGCCTCAAGAAGCTCCGGAGCGCCGTGCTGCGGCGGATAAGTATGGTAGGCAGGATTCGACAGGTTCTCCTTCATTATCTCCACTATCCATTCCGGGGTGGGTCTGTTCGGGGCACCTATTGAAAGGTTGATCATTTTCTGCTTTGGTGGTTCTTTCTTCAGACCGTTAATGAATCCAAAGGCATCGGGCCTGAAAAACTCAAGCTTGGAAGACTCGAGCTGAAACTTCATTTGTTACTCCCTCCCTCTAGTTTTTTAGATACGACAATTAGTGGATAGCACACAAGTATGAAGAACACAGACACTATGCTGAATGCAGTAAACGGACTCAAAGTCAGTTGCATTATCTGTCTGGAGGTTCTGACGATCTCAACCATTCCAACGAGTGAGACTATCGAAGTGTCCTTTATTGTCATTACTATCTGGCCGACAATTGACGGCATGGTACTCTTAATGATCTGGGGTAAAACAACATGGACTAGTTTCTGAAAGTAGTTCATTCCAAGAGCCTCAGCCGCTTCAAACTGCCCTTTATCTAGAGACAGAAGGCCGCTTCTGAAAACCTCTGAGAGATAAGCCGTTGCTGTAACAGAAAGAACAACTATTCCCGTTTGAAACGCGCCCAATTCAATTCCGACGTACGGCAGCGCAAAGTAGATCGCATAGACGATTATCAAGAAGGGCGATCCCCTGATTATCTCTACAACAATGGCTAGAAGTTGCGATGCAACGGGGATTCGATGGAAACGAATCAGGGCGATCGCAATTCCCAGCACTATACCGATTCCCAGAACGAATGGAAGAAAGGCCAGGTTGTTAAGGAAGGCGACTCCGAGCCTAATTATCTGCTGTAGTAAAGATATGTCTTGCATCATACCACCTTCTTAGGACCGAACCATCGCTTCGCATCCGACTGTCTCGATTTCTGATTTCTGCTTATTAGACCGCTCAGAAGAGCAAGAATCAGATAGATTCCGAAATACATTAACATCGGAACACCGAATGATTCGAATGGCATATAGGTTCTCGCAGCGATCTTTCGAGCAGTATATGTAAGCTCGGGGATAACCAGAACTGCAGCAAGACTTGTGTCTTTTATCAAGTACGAGAATTGGCTGATCAGTGGTGGCAGGATGTTTCTGAAGACCTGAGGCAGGATTACCTTCCTCATCGTCTGAAACCATGATAGGCCGAGTGCTTTTGAGGCTTCTGCCTGGCCTTTGTCTATAGCTATAAGCCCGCCACGTACTATTTCGGATATGTAAGCGCCACTGTTGAGAGAAAAGGCAACTATAGCGCTTTGAAAGGAAGTCAGCATCAGTCCGGTTATCGGGAGGCCATAGTGGACGAAGTACAACTGGACAAGCAAAGGAGTCGATCTTATGAATCCCGTATATATTCCTACGGGTGTTCTTGCGAACCAGGACTTCATCGTTGAAAGGATACCCACTACTGTTCCAATAATGAGGGAGAAGATACCACTCAAAGCCGCAACTTTTAGCGTTTCCAACAAGGCTTCAAAGAAATCGGGAAGATACTGTGAGATCATTCTCATGTCAAGCATGACATCACCTAAAGTATCTTGCTCAGGAATTCCTTGGTTCTATCACTCCTGGGATTGTTGAAGAACTCATCCTTAGGGGTAAGCTCGATCAGCTTCCCGTCATCCAGGAAACCAATCTTGTTGGCCACCTGTCTCGCAAAACCCATTTCGTGACTTACGATTATCATCGTCATTCCGCCGCGTGCGAGATTTGTCATGACATCTAGTACTTCCTTTATCATCTCAGGGTCAAGGGCCGACGTGGGTTCGTCGAAGAGCATGAGTTTTGGATCCATTGCCAGGGCCCTAGCGATAGCGACTCTCTGCTTTTGTCCTCCGGAAAGTTGAGGAGGGAAGGCGTCGTACTTGGCCGATAATCCCACCTGATCCAGCAGTTTCTTTGCTTTTTCAACGGCTTCATGTTTAGGTACTTTCTTAACGAGTATGGGTGCCAGAGTGACATTATCAACTACGGAAATGTGAGGGAAGAGGTTGAAATGCTGAAAGACCATTCCCGAGTTCTTTCTAACGAAATTCAGGTTAGCTCTCGTTTGCTTTATGTCTTTTCCCAAAACCTCGATCGAACCCTCGTGAAAGTGCTCGAGCATATTTATACAGCGAAGAAGAGTGCTTTTTCCGGCCCCGCTGGGTCCACAAAGGACCAGCACATCGCTTTCGTATACATCCAATTCGACGTCCTTGAGAACGTGAAGTTTGCCAAAAGACTTGTTGAGACCTCGAATTCGAACAATCGGTTCCATCAGAATTCCCCTTTCGATTCCTAAAATGAGATGGGGGCTAGCCCCCCATCTCATCTTGAAATAACGATTCTCTTGGTTTAATCAATAATGAAAGATGGTTCCCAGGCCTTGCCTACGTATTTCTCGTAAATCTTTCCGTATTCGCCAGTCAGCTTTTCCCACTTGAGGAACCAGTTGAACCATTCGACCAGCGAGTCGGAATCTTTGTCCTGCCTGAAAGCTAGTCCGTAAGTGTCGGGTCTCACATAACCGTCCAGAATCTTCAGATCCGGGTTCTTGTTGACTAGCTCGACACAGATCATCTCATCGTCCATGACCGAGTCGATTCTACCCAACTTGATGTCCGTCATCCATTCGGCAAGATTGTCGTACAGAGAAGCATCTTTGCCCCATTCTTGTTCAATGAAATCTGCGTGAACGGAACCCATTGTCGCACCCATCTTGACTGAAGGATCGGCCAGTTCTTTCCAGTTTTGAAGAGGAGAATCCTTTCTGGCTATCGCAACAATTCCTGTAAGGAAGAACGGGTCGGAGAATCTTATAGACTTCATTCTCGTTAGGGTCATTGACATATTTGCCGCTATCATGTCGGCTTTTCCCGAAAGCAATGAAGGAATAAGGCTTTCCCAAGCCACATCCTGCCAAACCAATTCGACACCCATTTCCTTGGCTGCAAGTTCCATAAGCTCGACGGTGAATCCAGTTGGATTTCCCGAAGCGTCCCTGTACTGCATCGGTACAGCGGTCATATCAGTTGCAACAGTTAACTTTCCGCTCTTAACTACGTTTTCCAGTGTGGTAGCTGCAAGACCAAATGAAACAAACATACAGGCAACAACGATCAAAACAAACAGTTTTTTCATCTCAATTCCCCTTTCACGTATGGATTGCGTCTCAAAAAAAGCACGCATTGGAAATGGTCTGAATAGTTCAATAATATGGAACAGGATTCAACAATGTGGTAACTACCTTTGAATTTACCAAATTGGTCACAGGATTTCCAAAACCATTCAGAGACGTCTGAGAAGTATCTGGGTTAATTATGACTGTTAGATAGAGGTAATCTCTCTCCTGCGGGTCGATCTTGAAAGAAGGTCGTTGTTCCTAGAAGTAAAGGTAGAATCAGACTTCTTTGAGCTTTCACGTCTCGAAATCGATAAACAGCTTGTTCAGCTTTTCTATTGTCTTCAAAAAGCGTTCCTTATACCTTTCAATTGCTTCGTCGGTCATTCTATTAGAAGGCCCGGCAATACTGACGGCATACTTCGCGACTCCGTGATTGTCCAGTATGGGTGCGGCAATGCACTTTATGCTTTCTTCCTGTTCGATTCTGTCATACGCATAGCCGTGTTCTCTTATCCACTCGAGCTCTTTTCTGAGCCGCTCCTTGTCTGTAATAGTATTGTCTGTTCTTCTTGCCAGGGTTACTCTTTCAAGATATCCGTCTATGTAAGAATCCGGTTGAAACGCCAGAAGAGCCTTTCCAACTCCGGTGCAATACATAGAGGCGGTGACTCCGACCGTTGAGTGCGGGCGGAGTGCGTGAGTCGGATGGAGACATTCGATGTAGATTACTTGATCTCTGAATAGCGACGTAAGATGAATAGTCTCGTTAATCTCATTTCTGAGTTCCTCAAGGTATGGAAGAGCCACTTCTCTGAATTCGAGGTTCCTTCTCATGAGTCCGCTCAACTGGAGAATCCTGTTTCCGAGCATATAGAAGTTCCTGTCCTTTGTGAGGTAGTCCAGTTCCGTCATTGCTGCAAGAATATGGTGAACGGTGGCTTTGGGATAACCTAACCTGGCCACTATGTCGCTAAGTCTCCATTTTCTTTGCTCAAAGAAGAGCTCAAAGATCTCGTCCACTTTTTTGAAAGCCTTGAAATGTTCCATAATATTGACCTCACTCGATGACATTGATACTAGAATATCAAAAAATGCTTTCGATAGCAAATCTCTTGACGAATCAACTTTCTGATCCGTAGAGACCCAGTATTAGCAAACATAAATGAGAAGTTAAGTGCTGAATTCGTATTGTTGCTGGTAACACCTTTTCTAAAGGCATAATCTCAATTGAGGATCGAGCACCAGACAAAAAAGCACCGGCCATTTAGGTAGGAGTTTATAGAGTCTACTTACTTCAGCTGGAAGCCTATGCTGAAGTTAATGGTCGCAAGTCTGTTGTCGGTGAAGCCGTCGGGGCTGCCGGAGTTTTCGGAAGTGCCCTTCGCGGTTCCCCCTATGAAACGTACATTGAAATAGGTTTCGAGATAATCCGTCAGAAGCAGTCCGGCTCTCAGAGAAGCGTCGAGTACCGATCCCTCGAAGTCGAAGTCAGCTCCGTTAAGGAACTTGCTGGAGGCGTAGAAACCGTCGATGTCTGTTGCCAGGTAAACCTTTTCGTTCAGCCAGTATGCGCCCTTCACTTTGATAATCGGAACGGGACCGACATTCTTGTTGTCGACGAATTTCGTTCCGTCGAGAAACTCGAAGTAGATATCTGCATTTCTCAACTGAAGTGATAGGCCGAGGGCAAGATAGCTGTTACCCTTTCTCAAGGCGTCGTAAGTGTAACTGACCCTGTAGAAGGGGAAGACGTAGTTCAAGAGGTTTCCACTTCCGGCGGGGAAGGTGACTCCATCGACTATCAGGTCGTTCTTAAGTTGAACCTTGGACTGAACCGTGAGCGGCTGATACAGAAAGTAAACCGTGTGTTTGCCGATGCTCAGCCCGGCTGTGTACCTTTGATTTTGATATGGAAAGAGAATGTCCTGTCCGCCGTCTTTCACGTAGTTAAGAACGGTTCCCGTCTGACCGAACTGAATGGTGTGGAAGATCACTCCCATAAATCCGATCTCATATTCAAGTTCGAATTTGAACCTGTTTTCACGATTCCACCTCCGTTTATATTGATTACAATTATGAAGCTTTCGGTTACAATAGTGTCAGGTCATTTGGGGATTGTCGATCTCTTCTTCGCTGCTAGAATTGTCGCAAAGGGGGCATATATGGAGAAGCGTTTACCTATTCTAGAACATGATTATGAAAGACCAGCCGTCATAGAACCGACGAAGGCCATCTCTTCGATCTCCGAGATGCCGGAAAGAGCGGTGATTCTCTTCTATCAAGGTGTGATAGAGATTCTCTTGAAGAAGGGTCTTCTGAAGAAGATCGTTGACAGGAGAAGCGAGGTCGGATTCTTTCCCGTCTACGAGATCGAGTACAAAGGGGTCAAAGTTGCGATCTTGAATCCCCGACTTGGAGCGCCGTCGGCGGCGGGCTTCTATGAGGAGCTCATCGCCCTTGGAGTTAGAAAGACAATAGCCTGCGGCTCATGCGGAGTGTTGAAGAGGGAGATCCCGAGGGGAGAGATCATAGTCGTTCAGTCTGCCATCAGAGACGAGGGAACCTCTTACCATTACCTGGAGCCTTCCCGCGAAATCACTGTGGATGCAGAGGTGTTAGAGAAGGTAGAGGCCGCATTGGAAGCTTCATCGATTCCATATATCAAGGGAAAGACCTGGACGACCGACGCCTTCTACAGGGAGACGAAGAAGATAGTCAAGGAGAGGATCGATGAGGGCTGTATTACCGTCGAGATGGAGGCTTCCGCCCTCATGGCCGTCTCAAAGTTCAGAGATGTCGTCTTTGGACAGCTGCTTTCCTCGGGAGACGACGTTAGCGGCGAAGATTGGGATAGAAGATTCCATCCTGAGGCCTCGAGCCACAAAGAACGCGTCTTCTGGGCAGCTCTCGAGTGCTGTCTGAGATTATAGATTTATTGCTACTCAAGCCCTTCATTGTGCATGGAGGCAAGCTGAAAGGGTGATAGCATGTTCGAACCGATAAGGATTTCTGTAAGAGAACACACAAGAGCGATAGAAATCCTGTCTGAAGCATTTGCCGATGACCCGATGATCAAATATATATTAAAAGAGAAAGGAAGAGAATACGTAAAGAAAATCTATGGAGTAATGTTCAAGGCCTATTCGGCTAAAGGAAATGCCTATTTCGATTCACCCGATATGAACGGAATGATTCTATGGATTGACTCTGAAGAAGACCCCGGCCTTGGAGCCTGGATCAGGAGCGGAGCCTTGAAAATGCTCACATTTCCAGCAAGGTCACTTAATCGTCTTATGAAGGTCGGCAGGGTAGTATCTAAGGTTCACAAAGAATGCATACAAGATCAGCACCTTCACCTTATCTTGCTAGCTGTTTTACCTCGAAAACAGAGAATGGGAATAGGAAAGAAACTGATGAACTTCTTTATCCGTGAAGCAGACTCCAGAGGACTTCCGGGTTATTTGGAAACCCAGAATCCTTCAAATGCAGGCTTCTACGAATCCTTTGGCTTTTCCGTTGCCAGGGAAGTTGAAATATCGTCCGAACTCAAATCCTGGAGCATGATTAGAAATACTAAGAGGCAAAACAATTGAGATGGACCGTTGCGCTTACGACCCCCTTTGTTCGTAAGCAAAAAGAGAGTGAGAACGCTGGAAAAACTCAGAGCCAAGAACTGTAGAAGTCAGGATTTTCCGGTGGATGAAGTCTCTCTTTCATTAATCAATTTTACAGGTAGACTGATAGACGGTTATTGTTAACAGCATCCTTATCATTTGGTTTTGTGAGACACACTTCTTCATTCGTTCCTCTACGGCTCTATGTGTGGTATAAACTGTATATCAGAAGATGTTTGTCTTGAGTATTGAGTCCACGCAGTGTAAGATGATTATCAAGTGAATTCGGCAAAGAGAATTCGCCTTTTCGTGATTAAAAGTGGCCAGTGATATAATTGTGGTGCAAATACCTTAACGTCTAAAAGGATAGGTGGAGGTGTTGTATGCTTAAGAGAGGGTTTTTACTGGGTGTATTTGTAATTCTGTCGGCTTTGATGCTCGCCGGAATAGTTGGCGCAGTAGCCGAAATTGATAAGTACGGTAACGTTCATACGAATATCCCCATGGAAGCAGTTGTTTACGCCGCTATTGAAGCAGGAGACTTGGTTTATGTAACAATGGGTACAACCACAATCATGGTACCATTCGTAACAACATATGGTGATGTCGACAGAGGACAGCCTCTTGCAAGATACTCCGACGCGCATGTTCTTCTCGCTATCAACTATGGTAACTTCGCAAAGACTTACGGATTGGAAGTTGGAAGTCCCGTTTACATGGGTCTGGTCGAGAAGGGAGCTTACAAGGATGAACTGGAGATAAGACACCTTGTGAGAAGCGACGTAAGGGAAGATTACGCGAGCGATGAGGTTTTCGCGAACTTCAGAGAGATTACCCTCGGAGATATCGCTCCGGGTAAGCTTTACAGATGCTCCCATCCTTCGATAGACGATCCCAGGGCTCCTTACGCGTCGGCTCTTATCGAGCGGGCCGGTATCAAGACGGTTATCAATCTCTCCGACTCAGATGAAGAGCTCGCATCAAATCTTGAATACTCAGAGTACTACAAGTCCATCAGCGAGGCCGGCAACCTCATCAATTTGAACATGAGTGTCGATCCTCTCGCAGACGACTTTGCGAGGGAGCTCGGAGAGGGCCTAAGATTCATGATAGCTCACGAGCCGCCATACCTGATTCACTGTGTCGAAGGCAAGGATAGAGCAGGAATTGCATCGGCTCTGCTTGGCGCAATCATGAACGCGAAGACCGACGAGATCTATGCCGATTATGTCAGGTCTTACGAGAACTACTACAATGTCGTACCGGGGACCGCAGCTTACGACGCAGTAAGAAAGATCATCGCAGATCTCTTCGTACTAATGAACAACGGTAATCCCGTCGACGATGTCAATGTGAAGAGCGTTGCTCTAGACTACCTGACGAAGAAAGCAGGTCTCTCTTACACCGAGATCGCTGCAATTCAGGATATTCTTAGATAATAGTTCCATAGAGAGTGTTATTATCGAGAGGCGGTCTGGAGCCGCCTCTTTTCTTAGAGATTATGGTGGTGTTCTGGAATGTGGGATGTGCTGAATCAGATTGAGCTTTCGATTATGGATTCGCTTAATGCAGTTATGTCTGGCCAGTTCATGGATCTTTTCCTCTCTTTCATGCTGTTTCTCGAGAGGGGGTCCTTAGTATGGATCCTTCTCACGGTCTTTCTGCTCTTCGATAAGAGATTTCGCAGAGCTGGATATATGACTTCGCTTGGACTCGGCATAAGTCTGCTCATTGTCTTCATTATCCTTAAGCCCGTTTTCGGGAGGCTGCGGCCGCTAGAGTTTATCGAGGGGTATACTATCATCTTTCCAATTCCCGAGACTTACTCCTTTCCCTCTTCTCCGGTCGCCGTAGCTTTTGCCTACACTGTCGTCTTATGGAACAGCGTCAAGATGCTCAGGGTTCCGCTAGTTCTACTTTCTTCTCTAATAGCTCTGGCAGAAGTGTACGTCTATTTCAGCTTTATCTCGGATGTTATTGCCGGCGCTGTTATCGGTATCGCATGCGGAATTCTCACCGTCTGGCTTTTCGATAAGTACATTATTATCAAGCCTGAGAGAAATGACAAGTCCGGCAGCTTAGAGTAACTACGCTTCTAATAAATGATTTACCAGTCGACGATGGCCCTGAAGAGGTCGGTGTTTCCCTGAACGATTCTCATTAAGGTTCCTGTGAGTGCATACGTGCTGGAGACCGCCACGACTTTCCCTCCACCGACGTTGGATGCTGCAACAATGGGTATGGATTCAGGAGCCTGCGGTAAATAGGTCACTTCATCACCACTCGGTACATAGGTTGTGAAGATTGCAGATGTTTCGGCAAAGATTGTGACAGTCGAATTCCCTTCCACAGTTAGCTTGGTAGCCATCATCATGGCGATCTTCGCAGAGAGGGAAGATGAAAGCGGATGGGTCGTGAAGTTATCGAATGTTATTAGCAGCTTGTTGTTTCCGCCGATGTTGTTGACGATATCCGTTACAAGTCCCCATACAAATCCTATACCGGTGTCTAGCCCGTTGGAAACTCATCATTACCCACAAGTATTGGAGAAAAGGCAAGCGAAGTGATAGATTAAGAACATAGATTGTCGAACATTGTGAATTCTTCTTTTAATGCGGTATGGAGGTGATCTCAGTGATTGGGATAAGTGATGAGTTTGAAGAAAGCGATTTTGGTGACAAGAGACTGAAGAGTATCTCAGAGGCTTTTGTGAGAAACAGTGAAAACAGCATTCTGGAAAGTTTTGAAAGCTGGTCTGAAATCAAGAGCGCATACAGATTCATGAGCAATCCGAAAATAACAAGAGAAGAGATACTTAGATCACGCACAAACAACACAATGGAGAGGGTAAAGGAACCTTCAACTGGAGGAAAGACAAAGACTAGAGATTGCAATAGCCATATGTTATGTTGTTACATGGTTCCTCCTATGGCTTACATATCTTGGAAGAGAGTTCAACGAAAAGCGGTCATTGTTCTTTCTTCGTGGTTCGTTCTTGGAACCAGATCCCGAAACAAGTTTGGGATGACAGAGTGAGGGAATTCCAAAAGCCGATGTCGGGATAACTTCATCAGTTGCAGTAAAACCTTGAATTGCTGAGCCGTTTCTGTTCGCGAGACCCCAGACTCGAGTCCCGAGACTCACTACTAATTCTGTCATTCTGAACTTGATTCAGAATCTCGTGTTCTTGGTATTTGATCTTAACCAAGAACGAGGAACAGATCCTCGCTCTGTAACAAAGAACAGGCTCTCTTCGGCGAACGGAGAAACGCTCAACGGTCAAACAGTTTTTCTTGCTCTTACTAACCCCCTACCTGCCACAATCCCCAACCCCTCTAAAGCCCAGATCTCGAGACGACATCCAGCACATGAAGTATGTCGAACCAAACTTCGGGAGACTTAAGTTTACAGAAATCCGTACCCATGTAGAAAATGAATGGATGATAATCTCTTCTTCTTTCCCATAGTGAGAGAAGTGATTATAGCCCGAGTTTGGCTTCCGTACTACCAAGGAATTCAGGGATTTCGAGTAGGAGTTTCGTCATGACGAGAGTGGCGTACGGGCAAGGGTCTTGTCTTCTACCAGGTCCGGTAAAGCTTCCTAGCTAAGGTGACGCGACGCATGGCCAGCCGTTGTCCCTTATTTGTTCTGCTAGATATTCGGCGACTAAAGCACTCTTGCATCGTCTTAGAGTCCTATTCCTGCTAGCGAATAAAGTATTACCGGTGCATCACACAGCGCCCAGGCAAACTGATCTGTTCCCGAACCGCCGAATTTTGCAGGAATATTCATGAGAGCCTGAAAAGGACCCTGTGAAGAGCGATGTCCAAGTATCTTCTCAACGATTTCTTCAACCCCGGGATCATCTTTTCTTATCCCAAGATCAGCCAGAAATGTCAATTTGTGAATCAGACGGCTGGCATTCTTGTGGCTTGTCAATACAGAACGGGGCCAGTCTTGAAGTTCGGTGATCAATGATTTTGTCTCTGGTGAGCATTTTCATACGTGATTCAATAACATTTTCGTCCTTTTCATCCTGTAAGAGAAGATCTAATCTTGTTCTATATTCGACTCATGAAGGACCTTCAAGGAGCCAATCTATAGTCTAGTTTATGAATCGCCTCCCAAAGAGATGACAAAAGAACTTGGCGGTCTACATAGATCTTGACACCGAAATCGACCAGTGCAAGTGAATAACCTACCTGTAATGGTTACCTAGAAAGCTAAGGAGAGATTCTTTCTGCGAAAATGGTCTTTCTAGCGTGAAGTTGTGATAAAATTACTATAGTAGATGGAGCCAAAATTGTACCAGATACCTGTGAACAGGAGGGGTGGTCATTATGTCAAGAATGGTATTGATGCTCGCCGGTGTGGTTTTCCTGGTTGTGGCTCTTCTAGCTTCAATTGGAACTGTTGTTGTGCCTGGCTGGCATATCGTTTTCTTATGGATCGGTGGTGCCATTATGGTCCTTGTCGCCTTTATGGACAAAGGCAAAAAGACTAAGTCGGAGTCTTAATATTAAGAGGCCCGGAGGATTCTCCGGGCCGTTCATTTGTGACATTTCGTTATGAATCCTTTCGTTTGAAGTTTCACTTTCTTATTTCAAGATCTTTCAGTATCTTTGGCGCTTCTTGAAGCTCTGAATTTGGCACATCATACTGGTCGCCACGGCTGTCTTTCTCTTCAACGAAGAACTCCGGCATTACGTTGTGTTTGGAATTCAATCCACAAGCTTCGTTGAATTTCGTTTCAAGAACGATAGTATTCTTGGCGATTTCGAAGATATCTTCTTTAGTTATATGCTCACCATAAAAGAGATTTACCAACGTTGCAATAGTGTCAAGGTTCTCTTCCGTAGTACCCGCATATATGCAGAGAAACATATCAAAAGCCGTGTACATTATTTGCCTATATAATGACTCTGCAACCTGCCCTTCTCCAGTTCGAACGTCCACTTTGCTAACTGCTGGAAAAACGTTTCCAGCTGTATGGTCGGCACCCATTGTTGAAGTAGCATAGGTTGTTCCTGTTCCTTTAAGACCTCTTGGGTCATAAGCGGCCATTGATTGGTTCTTGACAGCAGGAACCCTTGTTATACCGAAGACCTTCCCCACTAGACCAGATCCGGAAGCAAGAAGCCTTCCAAAAGGCGAGAGAGATCTGATCTCATGCGTAAGAGCGCTAAAGCTTTCAGCGTTTCCAAATTCTGCGAGGCCAGCTTCCGCTGCTACTGCGAATGAGGCGCCTGTCTCAATTGTATCAAGCCCAAAGTCGTCGCAGAATCTTTCAAGCGGTGCAACTTTATCGAAGTCAAAGATTCCTAGATTTGATCCTAACATTACTGTCGATTCATATTCGAATCCCGAAGTAACATATTCTCCATCCTTGTCATGGATAATGTTTGAACATCGAACCACACAACCTTTGGAGCAGGCATGCCCCATCCTTCCCCCTCTCGATTTCAGTTCATCAACGATATTCTCGCCGGACAACGCTAGAGCTTCTTCTGAAGATGACTCTCTATAATTTCTGATTGGAAGGGCGCCGAGTCTGTTAATAAAACTCACTAGAGAAAGATTACTGAATAAGGTCATGTTTACCTTGCTCTTTATTATTCTTTGCGCGAAATCCCTAGATACTTTAAGGAATTCTTTTTTGGTTTCTTCAGGAGGCATAATCATAGGAGAGCCTGGTTCCAAGAAAATAATGGCTTTTATGTTCTTGCTTCCCATGACCGCTCCCATTCCCCCTCTGCCTGCATGACGAGAAGCATGACCTTCAAGATCGTTGCCTGAAATGGTGGAGTTAATCAACCTATTTTCACCGGCAGGTCCTATTCCAAGTATGCCGGCATTTTTTCCATATTTCTCGTGAAGCTTCTCAAACAGTTCGTAGTTCATAAGACCCTTTAGCTCAGGAGCTTTTTCGAATCTGCAGTTTCCTTTGTCTATTATCAATACTGACAGTTCTTCAAGTGCACCAGAAACTGTTATTGCCCTTATACCATTTCTAGCAATCAGATCAGGAACTCTCCCTCCTATGTTCGATTCCTTTATTCCTCCTGTAAGAGGACTCTTCGCACCAATTGAAAGCCTATTTGAATTCGGTACTGGAGTTCCTGCAAACGAAGCCGGACATATTACAAGTACGTTCTTTCGACTGAGTGGATGTATATCTGGCCGAACATATTTAGCTATGAGCCTTGATGAAAGAGTTCTTCCTGCAACAAAGTGTCTGTATTCTTCTTTGTTTGAAGATTTTTTGTTCAGATCAATATTCAAAATCATGTAACAGCCTCCTTATCTTTCGGAGCCTTACGATGGTAGTTTACAATCATTATTCCTATTGCGACTAGAAACAGAGCGGCAGGTAATGCGGGGGGTATTACTTCACCCGGAACAATCCATGATGAAATCAAAGTTCCCGCCAAGGGCACTATGAACTTGTATACTGTGATTTCACCTGCTTTGTTGTATTTAAGAACTGAATACCAAAGTGGGAAGATTATCGAGGAAATTGCTCCCGAATAAAGTATGAGGAACCAACCTTTTTCTGATATATGCGCAATGTCACCAGGCTTCATGAAAACCAGACTAATTAATAGAAGAGTGAGGGAGCCCACAATCATTTGCCAGGTAGTTACAATAATGGGATTCGCCTCTCTAGATATCTCCTTTGCCATGAAGTAACCTATAGCCGACACAAGTCCAACAAGGATAAGAAGAAACTCTCCGTTCATTTTGAAGGTCCAACTCATTCCTTCATCCCAATTTGCAAGAGCTATTCCCGAGAAACCAATAATAAGTCCTATAGATTTCGTGAGATTGAGTTTATCGTCTTTGTAATAGAAGTGACAGATCAGGATGAGAAAAAAGTTGAGAGTCGAAGTAAGTATTGATCCCTTCGAACCCGTTGTATTTGCCATTCCAACGTATAGAAAAATATACTGCAGAATGGTTTGGAAGAATCCTAACATTATAATCCTTGGGACAAGCTCCTTTTTGACTAGAAGTTGATTTCGAAACGCGAGGAGACTAATACAAAGAAGAATTGCGGAAGCTATCAGAAATCGTAAACTTGCAAGAAATATTCTCGCCGGCACCGAAACAGATTCGACTCCCAACTCTGAATAAATCAGTTTTATAACTGGGAAGGCGCTTCCCCAAAGAATTGATATCACTATTACAAGAGGGATGACAGTGATCTTCTTAGTTAGAAATGATTGGACAGTCATTTTTTCTCCTTTGGAAAGGCGGGAACAGAGTCTTCTAAAAGGCCTCCCCTAGTTTCTTCTATTTCTTTTGTCCGTAAGAGGTTTTGATGTACTCTCTCAATTCATCACATTTTTCAGGGGATATTGGATACACTTGGCCAACGCTTCTTGCTAGAATGTACATTTGGGCACAATGTTCGACACTAACACAAGTTTTCAATGCCTTAGCAAGAGATTCATCTGCTGCAAGTTGGCCATGATTTGCCATTAGAACCGCCTTCCGGTCGCCAAGCGCATTCACAACATTCATGGCAAGCTCCATACTTCCGTGCCTTGCATAGTCGGCAACTTCGATTTGCCCTCTCATTAGGACAACACTTGACTCAATTTGGGGCAAAGGTTGCCTTGTTATTGAGAGAGCCGTTGAGTAAAGAGAATGAGTATGGATTATGGCATTTACATCCTTTCTTTTTTTGTAGACTTCTCTGTGCATACCGTGTTCAATGGATGGTTTTCTTTCCCCTTCAATTACTCTTCCGTTCATGTCAATCAACACGATATCATCTGGCACTATCTGTTCGTAGTCAATACCGCTTGGAGTCATCAGGTACATATCACCGTTCTCTCCAACTCGCATACTCAGGTTGCCACCCGTACCGTGTACCAGACCACTCCTGAAGACCTTTATTCCGTACTCGATTAGTTCTTTCTTTTCTGCTTCAAACATTTCGTCCACACTCCCTTATTCAGACTGCCCTATATGGGATCTCATCGTTATTTGCATAAGCTAGGATACTTTCCAAAGCCATTTTCGAATGATGCGTTATTACGTCTGAGCTTGCACCGCCAATATGAGGCGTAATTATGAAGTTATCAAGTTTCAGGAAAGGATCATCGAGAGCTATCGGCTCGTAATAGAAGACATCAACGGCTGCACCTGCGATCCTTTTCTCTTTAAGAACTTTCAAAAGAGCATCGTGATCGACTAAAGCTCCTCTAGCTGTGTTTATAAGATACGCCGTGTCTTTCATTTTAAGAAACTCTTGCATACCAATCATCTTTTCGGTCTCTTTTGTCACAATAGCATGGAGACTTACAAAATCTGACTCAGATAGAAGTTCATCCATTGAAGAGGGTTTTGCTCCAATTCTTCGAATTTCATCTTCAGAAACGTAGGGATCGAAAACCTGTACATCCATTCCAAGAGCGATCGCTTTTGATGCAGTCTTTCTTCCTATTGATCCAAGACCAACAAGACCTAAGGTCTTCCCTTGAATATCAAACCCTCTAAATCTTATGTATGGCATAACTGCTAGTTGCGGATCTGACCAGATGACATCTTTACCCTTGTCGACGACATTGGTCATTTTGTCGACTGCCGCTGTCCCATCCTTTATTGCTTCGAAAGATTGGAATAATTTTCTCGCTGAACAAATCATAAGCGCTATGACAAGTTCTGCTACGCAATTCGCATTTCTCGCCGGTGTACATGTCACAGTTATGCCCTTTTCTTTGCACGCATTAAGATCTACATTTACAGGATTCCCGCGTGTAACCACTATTAATTTGATGCTGTCGACCGCTTTGATAATTGCACTGCCAATCTTGTCTGCACTTATTATCAAGATTTCTGGTTCTAGGGAATTTATCTGTTCGATCATAACGCTTTCCGAAAGGAAGTTCTTTTCTCCTGCTGCCCGACCTTTCAAGGTTATTATGAACTCCTTCTCGAGTACTTCTAGAGTCTTATTGTCTAGCTCAGATGTAATAAGAATCTTCTTCATGGCATTCCTCCAGTCATGTTATGCTAATCATCTTTGAGTACCATTGTTTCCATATTTTGAATTTCTTATTGTAGAAGTCGCCCATATCCTCATTTGAGGGAAGTCTACGTAGTGAACTCAATAAGGCTTTTTCAATTTCAGAGTTCTTCTCTTTGCCAATTATTGAAGCACCTAATGAAGTAGTATCGAGGTTGTCAGTAATTAATAATTCGTTTTCTCTCAATATTCTCGGAAGGATAACTCTTAGTAAGCTATTCTTTGATGCTCCTCCTGTTAGTATGATTCGCCTTAGGCTAATGCTTGATATCTCCTTCAGCTGTTCTATGTTCGCTTTTATTGCAAAGGTCAGGTTCTCTATGTATCCTGTCAGAATTGCACTGAAGATATTGACTCGCTCATCGTAAAAGGAGAGAGAGATCGGGAGATCTTTGCCCCGTGACACGTCAAATATCCCAGGGCCAAGAAAAGCCATTGTGTCAAATGATCTGTCTGCATTGATTGAGATAACATCATCTAGCTGTTCGCTGGAAAGAGATAGACTGTCATCGAACTGTGAAACCAATTCTTCGAGATCATTCTTAATCTTTCTGAACATTAGACCTGTCTTTCTGCAGTTACTCTCAAGTGTCCAGAGATCAGGTAGATACGGACAAGTCCACGTCCTACGCTGACTATCCAATATGGGGGAATCTGTAACTAGCTGTACAGGAGTCGTGGAACCATTAACAATTACAACGTCTCCGGGTTCAAATCCGCCCGACCCAAGAACTGCTGACTGAGTATCGGCCATAGAAATCTTGACATCAACACTTTCTGAGATTCCGATTTCTTGGGCTAGTGAACTGCTAACCGATCCGACGATTGTACCTGGCTTTTCGATTCTTGCAAGCCGAAGATGTGAAAGCTCAAGTAATTCGATGATTTGATGCGACCAAGTTCTCTTTCGCACGTCAAAAAGCATTGACTCCGAAGCATTTGTCTCCTCAGACACAGATTCATCCTTATTCTTTCCGAGCAACTTATATACAATCCATTCGTTAAGCATCATGAATCGGCTGATCTTTGTATACGTTGAAGGCGCTTCGTGCTTGAACCAAAGAAGCCGCATGGCCGGAAAGTAGCAGTCCGGCCAATGGCCAGTTATATCGTAGATTTCCTCTTTAGTGCTTCTAGGAAGTGATCTAGCAATTTTAGATGCCCTCGAATCAATGTTAGGACAGGCAGACAAGACTCGATCTTCTCTATCCAAAAAGACGCAGCCTTCACGCTGGCTTGTAACTGCGATCTCAGAAATTCCTGCTGTAAGGTCTGGCCTAAATCGTAGACTTCGCATCATTTGAACTAGCAACGCCCACAGGGTATCAGTATCAATTTCCTTTGCGCCAGGAATCTCTGACGTCAAGTACTCAAACTCCTTGTATTCTTTGTGGACAATCTGCATCCTCTTATCAACGATGCATAAATGAATCCCACCTGTACTAACATCTATTGTTAGCGTTGAGCTACTCAAAACAGGCGGCTCCTTTCATAGCGCTTCTTCATGACAGAAACAAGTAGCATGATCAAAATAATCAGACCCTTGGCAAACTCTTTCCAGTAGAAAGCGAGTCCCATCAATGTAAGGCCATTTGCGACTGTAGCCATGACAACTGCACCAAAAAGCGTTCCAAATACATTTGGTCTGAAGTTCCTTCTTGACATTATTGTACTCAAGTACGCGGCACCGATGGCGTCCCACATGTAGGAATGACCAACGAGTGGCTGACCTGAACGTATCTGAGAGCAGAGAATTATTCCGCCTATAGTTGCACACAAAGCACTAATAAAATAAGCAGCTCCATAGTAAAGCCTTACAGGAATGCCGGAAGCTCTTGAGGCCTTAATACTCTCCCCACATGCATAAAGTCTTCTTCCATATTTGCTCTTCTCAAGAAACAGATAGAGCAACAAGGTAAGTATTATGAGAATCAAAATCGGATTTGGGATTCCGAGAGTGCTACCGCGATATATTTGATTGAGAGCAGGAGGGGCGGGATAAAGATAGACTGGGAGCCCTCCCCTTGTGACACTCTTTTCTATACTGTTGCCAATAAATAGCACAGATATAGTTGCTATAAACGGATTCAGATTGGCTTTTGCAATTAAGAAAGCATTTACTAGTCCGACAGCAACTCCAACCAGGACCGCGAGAAGTATTGAAAGACCAAAACTCATTCCGGCTGCAACGCCGCTTGCGACAGTAATTCCGACAAGCCCCATTGTTGTTCCTGGAGTAAGATCAATACCCTTTGCTACAAGTGCGAGCATTACCCCATATGCAGCTGGTGTTGTTATAGAAAGTCTCAGAAGAATGTCGGAAATGTTGTCCCACTTGAAAAATGCGCTACTCGTTATAGCAAAGAAGATCACAACACCAACAAATCCGATTATTATGCTTCCATTTACCAGAAAATCAATAGCTTTCCGGGACGTAGTACTGCTGGTTGATATCACACTACTTTTCGAGTTGGACAATTTCACCACTCCCCATAGCATTTGTTATGACTACGACAATCACTAGACAACCCTCTATGAGTTTTATCCAGTATGAGCTGACACCTGACAGTGCAAGTCCATTTGCCAAGAGTGCCACGAAAAGAGCACCTACAACAGCTCCCGGAATAGTTATGACGTTTTTTCTAGAAATCGACATTCCGAAAAACACTGACAGTATCACTTCATTCAAATTAGTGTACGCAGCTTCTGGAGTATAACCTGAAAGCTGTGACAGGTAAACAAGTGAGACAATCCAAATGCATACCCCCATTGCTGCGAAGGAACTGAAACGTAACCTTTCAACCTTGAGACCGGCCTTTCTTGCAGCTACCTCATTCCCTCCCACAGCATATAGATGCATACCAAACGCAGTTTTGTGAACGAGCAAGTACATCATTAGAAAAGACAGGCCAAGAATCCATACAGGCAAAGGAACTCCTAGAAAGCTCTCAAATCTGATTGTTTGAAAGAACGAATGCGAAGTTGTCAGAAAGTAAGCCTTGCTTATAGCTTTCTCAAGACCGAGAGCGGCTAACATTGTTGATATTGTGGTCAACCAAGGATGTATCTTCAATTTGATTATTAGGAAAGCGTTTGCCAGTTCAAATCCCAAAGCAATTGCTAGTGCTGTTATCAACACAACTGGAATTGGTATTTCAGCGTGAACCATTCTGATAGACGTTACTGATACGACCCCAATTATTCCTACAAAAGAGAGATCAAATGATCCTGATAACATAATTGTTCCAAGCCCCATAGCCGGTATTGCTACAAAAGTGGCAGAGACAATTACGTTCATTAGATTGTCGAATCTCAAGAATCCCGGGGATGCGATGATCAGATAAATTATTACTGAAGAGAATATTCCCAAAGTGATGTAGCTCTTGAATTTTGTGATTCTCAATGCGTTTTCCATTTATGACACCACACTTCCGGATGATCCGATAGCATGCTTCAGAAGGATATCTTCATCGATGTCTTTCACATCAAGAGTGGCTCTGTGTTGCCCATCCTTCAGAATCATTACTCTATCGCAAAGCATCTTGATCTCCTCATATTCTGGGGTGATTATTATTATCGATGTTCCTTCGGAAGATATCTTCTTTAGAAGACGATAGATTTCCAGTTTGGCCTGAACATCAACCCCCATAGTTGGATAATCAAGTATTAGAATCTTGAGAGGAAATGCTAGCCATCTTGCAATCGCAACCTTTTGCTGATTACCACCACTGAGGAAGCTTACTACTGTTTTCGCGCTTCGCGTACTTATCGCCAAATCTTTTATCATCTGATCTGCCATTTCTAATTCGGATTTTTTGTTTACAAAACCGCCTGGGGAAAATGCATTTAGGTGAGAAAGAGTTACGTTTTCCGCTAGTGTAAATGTCCTAACCAAGCTTTCTTCCTTTCTATCTCTAGGAACATATCCGATTCCTTTCCTTATTGCGTCGGTTGGCTTCCTTATGTGTGTTTCCTTACCGTTCAGCTTGATTTTTCCTTTTTTTGGTAGCAAACCGTAGAATGCTCGAACCAATTCAACTTGACCTGCTCCCTCGGCACCGAAGAGTCCAAGAACTTCACCTTTATAGAGCGAAAAGGAGATCTTGTTGACTCTTTCGCTTTCTAGATTCTCAACTTCAAGCGTGATTTCGTCGGATACCCTTCTCTTTTCTCCTTCACTTCTACTAGCAACCTGCATATTTCCACCCGTCATATGGCTAATAATCTCGTCCTCATTGGTTTCTTTAAGATTGAGATCAACGATTTTCTTTCCATCACGCATTATCGTTATTGAATCGGCTATCTCAAATATCTCTTCAAATCTGTGACTAATATATATGATTGTTATTCCGTGAGATCGAAGCCCACGGATGATTTCGAAAAGTTTATCAATTTCTTTAGCTGAGAGGGGAGCTGTTGGCTCATCGAATATCATTATCTTTGGTTCTCTTACAAGTGCTTTTGCAATCTGAACTAACTGTTTCTCAGAAACGCTGAGATCTCTTATAAGTTTTCTTGGATCAATGTCTATGCCTATCTTTCCTAGAAGCAATTGATGTGCCTTTTCATTCATGTCTCTCCTGTCAATGAATGCCCTCACTGTGCCTCGGGATTCGTTGTTGAGCATTATCGACTCTCCGACAGTGAAGTATGAGACCAAATCGTTCTCCTGATAGATTGCTTGGATTCCTTCAGAATACATAACATCTGGTGTTATATGGCTGAAATGCTTTCCCTCGATTTCAACACTCCCAGAATCAGGAGTATAGATTCCCGTTAGGATCTTGATTAGCGTGGATTTGCCTGCGCCGTTCTTCCCAACTATGGCTCTTATTTCGCCCTTTGGAACATCGAAGTCTACCGAGTCCAAGGCAAGAATACCTGGAAATCTCTTTGTGATTCCTTTCATATTGAGTAATGATTCATTCATTTCGACACCTCAATGTTCTCTTAATATTGGGCCCCGTCGTCGATTTCAGACGGGGCCTTTCCTTAAAAACTGAGAGCAGACTACTTGAAGAATTAACCTACTTTAGAAGATCCTTTACATTTTCTGTAGTAACCAAAATGTGATCAACAAATCTGAGGACTGGAATTTCCTTTCCAGCAAGGAGGTCCATTGCGACTTCCGCACAGGTTTCTCCTATTTTGTAGGGCTGCTGTGCTACTGTAGCTACAAAGGAGGAGTTAGTATCAGCAATCATTTTCAGAGCAGTAGGATCTCCATCGAAGCCATAGCACTTGGCATGATATTGACTTCCCATATCATCGATTGCTTGTGCAGCCCCTATCATTGGCTGATCGAAGAGCGACCAGAAAGCATCTATCTCTGGATTGGCTCTCAACATGTCTTTTGTTTTGTTGTAAGCGTCAGGAACTGTTCCCGGAACAACGTAAGCTTCTTCGGCTACCACTTTGATGTTTGGATATTCGCTCAAAACCAAATCGAAGCATTTCTTTCTCAATTCGGCGATTGGACTGCCCGGTCTGAAGAAAATTCCAACTTCGCCTTCACCTTTTAGGTCAGCTACCATTCTCAAAACAAGCTCAACCATTGCAGTCATGTTGTTTGTTGAAACATTACACTGACTGTAGACAGACTGAAAATCTGCTGTAACTACCTTAATACCTTTTTCTCTTGCGATCTTCAGTTCAGGCTCAATTACATCTCGATATCCCAGAATGACGATCAGAACATCTACATCTCTCGAGATCAAGGTCTTTACATCGTTCAGCATCTTCTCAGGTCTTCTTTCACCATCGAATGCAATGACCTCAGCACCTAGTTCTTTTGCCTTTGCAATTGCTCCATTGTAGGCCTGAATATCCCAATCATGCTCTGTACCGATAACAGAGATTCCAATCAATGGTGCATTTGCGAACATTACAGCAGACAGCATTAACACGACAGCAATCACTAGCAAAGTTCTTGTTTTCATTTCATTGCCCCCTTTCGGATTATTTGGAACTCAATCTAGATTTGTTCTCAAGGATTGTATCGGCAGTGCTTTCATCAGTTACAAGTACATCTATTAGATTTCCTTCGAGTGCGCCCTGAATCGCCTCGGCTTTTTCGATGCCTCCAGCCACTCCAATAGCCTTTCCTGGTGTCTTGACATCTGCGCCAATAACTCTCCTGTTTAGTTCTTCATAGACAAATTTGCCCTCAATGTTGAACCATCTTCCAAGAATATCTCCTACCGCACCCATTGATTTAAGCAATTTCATCTCCGCCTCATTTACAATGCCGCTGTTCAAGTTTCTGTTTACGGTGCTACCTATTCCTACTACCGAAATTTCAACCTTCTTAATAATTTCAAGTACTTCAGACACGGCCTTCTGTTTCACCACGGTATCTACTGCATCTACTGTGTCGAGTTTGTAAGGGACCCAAAGACCATAATAAGGAACTCCAAATCTATCCGAAAACTTCATCCCAATGCTCGTGGGGTTCGAAGAGTAATTCCTAAGCAAATTTCCCAGTAGAGAGACCACCTTGAAATTCTTCTTGAATGTAATTGATGGATCGAAATAATTCGGAAGGTGACTAAGAGTCGCCCCGTTTCCCAAACCAAGAATGCTTATCTTCTCGAGCTGAGGAGACAGGTAATTGGCTGCAGCGCGAGCAAGACTTCTCCTGAGTTCTTCGCCATCTTCGGCGGTAGGTACAACTACAGCATCGTGAATCGAAAATACCTTTCTCAGCTTTCCCTCAACTGAGAGCAAGTTATGAACAGAATTCAGGATTTTTACCTGAACCAAGCCCTGTTCCTTTGCTTTTCTCAGAAGTCTCTGCACCTTCTGCCGTGACACCTTCAGGATAGAGCTGATTTCGCTTTGTGTCTTGTCTTCACAGTAGTACATCCATGTGACACGAATCATCATATCGTATTCGGGCATTTGCTCACCTCAATGGGCATTTATTTAATGATTATAGAATCCCCTCTAAGAATTATCCTAAAGCGATTAGGATGTATTATGCTTAATCTAAGGCTTGCATATGCAATTAATGGAGAAATTCTTAATTTTTGGCAGCTGTTGGAGATAGGTGTTCTCAAAGAGAATTGTATTGAGGATTAAGTAACAGAAGATGTCTTGTGAAGCAACCGCATCGTATGTAATCTTTTAAGGTAATAATTGGGACAGTGAAATCCAAGTGATAACACTGTCCCTATGATCCAATAGTGATTATTGATACTTGCCGACCAGCAGATTTATTTGTGCCACTTTCTTTACTGATTTTATTCCTTCGGGCGGTACAATTGTTTTGTCCCAAACAAGAACTAGCGGCCATTCATCCTCAGGTAGTTCTTCATTGTTCTTGGTTGTTGCGAGGATAACTCCATTGTTCATGTGGAGCTCTTTAGAATCAAGTGTAATAGCGAACCCATCTTCTGCAATTATCTCCACTTTGTAACCCTTTTCAGCTAGAGAAGAGTTGTAAGAGATTATCGAGCTATCCTGCATGTGCGGGGCATAGTCAGGATCGTCAGAAAAGGCAAATAGAAGCCAGAGAGGTATTCCAGAGTAGGAAAAATCTTCGCCTTTATTTGTGTAAACTACATTTTGCTTATGACAGCTTACTCCTGAGTCAATAGTTGATCTGTCCAGCAGAAATTCGATGAAGCCAGTGATCTTCAGGGTGTAATCAGAATACTCTTTATTGACAATCTCTATATCGCTTACCATAGAGATAGATGAATGTCCGTCAATATTTGGGCGACTTGGGCCAACCTTTATTGTCCTGAGATATCCAGGGTCTTCCGGCAAGTATTCACCGTCCTGTTTTAAAGCAATTATCCAGATACCTTCTTCTTCGTTCAGAATATCTCTCGCTGAGTAAATCATTTCATAACCGTCAACAGCTGTTATTTTTATCGTGGACTCGGGGTTGAGTTCTACCACTTCTGAAATTAATGACTTCATAGAGACTCCTCCGTAAATTGCTCCCCTAACGCTTCCAGCCAACGTTGTGTACTGTCCATAGTCCTCAATGTAGTACCGATTGCTTTCAAGATCAGCAATTGAGAACTCCTTCTCCTTTTCTGCTGAACGAACAGTAAGGCGGTAGTTCTCTCTCCGTTCATCAACGACTTTCACTTCCATTTCGATCATGGAGAGTTTTTTCACCCACAGATTTCCCGATATCTCTCCTACGACTGATGGTTCATGCAAGATGCCATCAACTTCATCGGTTAAGTAGATACTGTCAAAGGAAACTTCTGAAGTGTTGAAGGTTACCGAGTATCCGTCTTCTGCTACGAGAGTTATATCGTAACCGGTATCCCAGAGACTCTTAGAAAGGCTCCAGTCAGAAGGACCATGTGATGAACTGTAGATTACTACTCCCAGAGGAACAGCACTGTAGGAGGAAATTGATTCCTTTCTTTCTATATCTATAGTGTTGAATAATGATGAATCACCCTTCATTTTGTCGAAGTCGCTTGAAGTGAATTTGCTTTCAGTCATTCCACGCACAGCAATCTCCCATCGAGTTTCTTCAAATGAGACATCAACAGTTCTGGATTCGGGAAAACCTGAGTCACTGGAACTTATAATAAGCTGGAATACGTCTTTCATGAGAAGACCCTTGGCCGAAGGCTTTTCCCCCTTGTAGTGAGAAAATTCTTCGCCGAGTGCATTTAGCATATCTTTATTTGACACCTCTCCATCGTTACCATTGAATACAAAATAAGGTCTTTCGTCTGTATAACCAATAAAGGGTTTTCCAAGTGGGGTACCCCCATAGATTGCCTCAAATGGAAATACCTTTGAATATCCATCGGAAGCTACAACCTCTAGAAATTCACCTTCTGACATTCCACCTAAGTATTCCAAGATAGAGACTACGGGAATCCCCTCGAAACGAATTTGTTCTCCCCAGTTTGGCCCGCCATCCAACGCTATTCCTTCGTACCTGACGGTAAAAATCACTTTAGGGAAATCGTTTCTTTCAAAAGCAAACGTATTGTCATTACCAACTCTCGAAACTGTTATTGAAAGCATTGTAGAAGCTGAGATAAACACGGTTAGTAGCAACATAAGGAACTTCCTCATTCCATACCTTCATAATTTTCATAAATGATTTCTTGGCCACTTTCAAGCACGGCTCCTACTTCCATCTTCCCAGAAAGAGCGAGATTGAGAAGCTTCCACATAGTGTTCTTGTACAGTCCGTAAAGCGGACTACATGGAATTGGATATCCGTTTTCCATACTTCTCTTCATACCCTCAGGGAGATCAATGATTTTCAAAGCTGACTGGTTTGCAGGAATCTTGTAAGTGTTTTCGCAAAATATCTGCTGAATCTTCACCGACGTCAAATGTTCTATGATTTGTCTTGCTAGAATTGGGGATCTAGTTTTCTTCGCAATTGAAAACCCTTTGTAATCAAGCAGCGGGCGAAGCGGAAAAGGGAAGGGTACTATTCCATAATCAAGATCGATCTCTTCCAGCTGAGGAATCATGTATGAACCAGATAGAATAATTCCTGTTTTTCCGGCTGCAAATAGGCTTACCATTGCATCTCTCTCCAAGGTTCGGAATGTTCCGTCCCTAACTTTGTCAACAAGGTACGCAAGGGCACTTATCGTTGGTTGATCGGTTATGATTAATTCACCATCTTCTATTAAGGAACTCTTTCCAAATCCCAGTTGAAAAGGAACAAACCAGTACGCTGAATAGATATTCCAGCCTGCGGCAAGTTCACCAAGATTCTGCGAAATTGATTCGAATTCTTCAAGCGTCCAGTTGCCATCGATGTTTTCTACGACTTTTCTGTTGAACAGAGCGAGCTGGGTATCTGCATAAAATGGAATAGCCCAAAGTCTTTCATTATAAGTAAATGAATTTCTTCCCGAAAGATTAATTGGGTCAATGTAATCAAGAGGTTGAACGGCGTCTTCCCAAACAAGATCATAAATGTCGCTTGAACTTACCATTACGATGTCGGGAACTCGTCCGCCCGCTCTTACTATTGCTCTCAGTTTGCTCGCAGCTTTCGGGACTTCTTGAACGTTGATTTCTATCTGATGCAGTTCGCCAAACCTTGCAATAATTGATTTCAGTGCGGAGATTCCTTCCCAATCAAGCCAAATTTCTATTGAACGCGAATCGAGAATCTCTCCTTCTATTTCTACCGAAAGGATCTCTCCGAGAGTTTCGTGTCCTTCAAGTAACCATTCACCTTCTTTCAGAATGAGATTACTGTTGGGATCTACTACTTCCAGAATTCCATTTGCAGCAGTAACTCTCAGAGTATCTGCTTCTTGAACTAGAATAGGTACAACATCTGACATGGGGATAATTTTCCCATATGAGCTTTCGTAGGCGAACTGCTGCAAAGAATCATCCCAGGTCTTCCAAGAAGAGCCGTTAACATTGATCTGAATTGAGAAGGCCACAGTAGGCAAAAGAATAAAGCAAATCAGAAGCTTCAATAGCTTCACGTCTACCTCCTTTCCAAATTCGGGAGGCATGGCCGTTTCCAACCATACCCTAACGGCTCAAAACCATAGCGGGATGCCTTAGGAATGAGAGCTCGGAGGGCTATTCATAGTGTTCAGATAAAGGTGTCTTTCCAAGATGTCCTCTAAAAGTATAAAACACAAGACCCATAATCAGCAAGTTAATAACTGCGGCAGCTCCGAAAAGATTCCACTGGGTATAACCGGAGCCTAGACTTCCAACATAGGAATACAGTTTCACACCTATGGTGTATTTGCTATCTGAAAAAATGAACAGTAGCGGAACGAGAAATCCATTCCATGCACCTAGAAAAGCCACAATGAATGAAGTTGTTAGAACTGGTTTTGATAGAGGAAGAAGAATTCGGTAATTGTATCCCACTGAGCCAAGCCCATCAATTCGAGCTTGGTCCTCAAGACTTGCCGGGATAGTAGATAAGTAAGTTCTGATTGTGAATACTGAGAATGGTATTGCATGCGCTGAGTATATAAGTATTATCGGAAAATAGCTGTCTATCATTCCGATAGAATTGAAGAGATTGTATAGAGGTACAAGAGTGTGCATTCCACCAATCACACCGGCCATATTTAGCAGAACAATCATTAGGTCAGAGAAAGTCCCCCTATGTTTCCTAAGAAATGAAGCCAAATGAAAAGTCAGCAGAGGCGTTAATATTCCCGTTAGTGCTGAAACCAGAAGAGTATTAAAAAAAACCCGTAGAATTCGTTCTTCTTTCATAACTCTTTTGAAGTTGCCAAGAGTAAGGAATTTTGGTAGGGGAGAATCGATGAAAGTTGTAGACACAGCCGAAAGGCTTATCCATAGAAGATGAACCAAAGGTAGTAAAGCAGCGATGATCACTCCGGAGATCAAGAGATACTTCATTATTTTGAAAGCCCTTTCACTCCCTCGAAAGACTCTTTGACTTCCAGCTTGTTTTCTAATGATCATGAAGACAAGAAAGGATACTATCGTTGCTGGATTTAGCCCTTTGAGAAATCCCAGAGAAAGGACCGTTATCAGGTTAGTTGCAATATCTGCTAAAAGAACTGGAGCAAAACATCCTCTTCTATAAAATGTCAATAAGTAGAGAGGACCAATAATAAGCCCTGAACATCCTCCAACTGCAAGATGAGCAACAAGAGTAATAGTTATTAAGAATATCAGGTTTGGTTTTTCTCTACTCGAAAGAAACCACAGTACCATCATGAAAGCAACAACCAAGAGAGTTAGAACAGAGTATGCGGAGACAATTCCGGTTTCGTTTCTTCCCATAAAAATATCGTAAATGAAGATGTCCAAAGTTGTTGTAGCACCTATGATACTTCTTTTGGTGAAGCCTGATACTAAAGGTGGACCCCCATCTGTCATCAAAAAGACTACAGAGAACTCTTTCATGAATTTCAAGAAGTTGAGAACAAACATTGTAACCAAAGTAGGTTTCAATGTTGGAAGATAGAGATTGAAAAGGAGAGTTGTGTTGGTTCCGCCATCTAATTTAACAGAGTCAGTAAGTCCTTTTGGAATAGTTGCCATCGCCCCCCAGAGCACAAAAACAGTTATCGGAAGACCGAACCAGACACTAACAAAGAGAGCTGACAAGAATGCTGACATCGGATCAGTAAGCATATTGATGTCGAGTCCAATAAGATTGAGTGGAGAAAAACCGCTTCCGCGATGAATGATTGATCTCCATATTGGAACTCCAATATACAACGGTATCCCCCAAGGTACAAGCAAAGCAAGATACAGCGTCTTCCATCTTTTCATTTCGTTTAGGAAGTGAGCAATTAGTAAACCTAGACAAAGGATAATAATTGTGTTCAAGAAAGCCCATAAGATAGAAATCTTAAGACTAAAGAAAAACCCATTGTCCTGAATGATGTACTGAAAGTTTGATACGCTCAGAAGTCCGTCGACTATACTTGCGTCCAAAAAAGCTTTGAAAACTGGAACGAACCCAATCAAGATGACTATAAGAATTGCCGGCAAAGTTAGCAATAAAGTCATCAATTGTTGCCTCGACTAGTATTGTCTAAGAGGGTTGATTTAATACTCTCGATCGATCTTTTAATCTCGGGAGAATCGCTTTCGGATTCTTCAATCGATAGGATAATAGCCAGAATTGAAGCGTACGAACTCTGTCTGACCGCTTTATCTTCTATTCTCTCCGAATTGGTGATTTCCTTCCTAAGGGTTTCGACAATACTTTCTTGCTGAAACTTGGATGCGCTGCAAAAGGAGTCAATCAGTATACTGGAAACCTCTTCCTTAAGAACAGAATTGGTCAGCCAACTTCTGTCGATAATGATTTCTGTTCGGTATTCGTGTGTACAGTGGTGGTCTTTTGAGACCGCATACAGCAGCATACGCCACAGAATAGGTGCCCTGGATCGCCTCCACCATTCGTAATAGAAGTTCCTGGCTTTGTTGTCGGTTTTTATCAAGTAAAGGATGGTATCACGTACGAGATCTATATAGATATGAAGCCATTCCGGGTTTGATTCCGGCTCGCTCTCTTCGATGGTCTTTCTCGCGCTGCAGATGCTGTCGTACTCTCTTACAGAACTGTTAATTACCGACATGTCTGTGACGGCCTTCATTAGCTGCGAAGTGAGAATCGAAAGGATATCTTCGTGTAGAGTGTCAAGGTTCGATTCAATGATCTCAAACCAGAATTTCTTCAAGCAATCGGGTTTGACGAGAGGCTCAAGATCATACTGCCTGTGAAAGAGGGAAAGCTTCGCCGATTTCCCAGTCTGAGAAAGAGAAAAGAAGTTCTGAATGGCCTTTGTGATTATCCATGAGTTTGTGGTGACATCGACCTTCTTCAAGGCTTTCAGCATTGCGAGACCTGGAGTTTCCCCTTTGTGCCAGTTGTTGAGGATCAGATTCAACCATTCTGCCTGACAGGTATCGGGAATGTTCAAATCATTGTCTGCCATGTGCTCCACGATTGAAGAGACCAGATATGGGTTCAGGGATGATTTTCTGGAGGCCAAGAAAGTCAGGTGTTCCTGGCTGCTGCTTTCGAAAGCGGTTCTTACGAACCAGCGGGCGAGAGACTTTTCGATCTCCGTGAGAGTCTCTTCCTCGCGAAAGAGGCTGTCCAACATCGCTTTCGAATCTAGCCATTCCACCCATGCGAAGTCCTCTGCGAAACGACAAAAGACCTCAGTAAGGTCTTCACGGTTGAGACAGTATGTAAGGTAGCTGTCAGCCTTCTGATCTTTGCCGGGTTTCTTGCTAGCAATATGGTTGATTCTTTCAGTATGGGTTTCCAGATCTGAACTGGCAAGGTAAGTCCAGTTTTCAAGAGCCTTTTGGAGTTCGTAATGAACTTTCTTCTTTTCGGGTGTAAGTGGATAAGAAACGGGAATCACGTTAATCTCTTTCCACCTCTCGGCATCGTTCGCGCTGACAAGTGCGTATCTGTTCGACTGCCTTATGTCCAGTCCTCTGGCGAGGTAATCGACTATGGTATCTCTGTGACTGTATCCTATGAAGAGAACCGTGTAGTTTGATAGGTACAGGTCCCTAAGAAAGTCCCTCGCCCAACCTTCGGTGAGGTAAGCTCTTCCGAAGTCCCTGTTAGTTACTACAAGCCACCTCGAATCTTGTTCCACGTTTCCATGTAGATATACTATTCCCCTGAAGTCGTTGCCTCTCGGTAGAGCGGGCGCTTTGAAGATATCGAAGCCGTCGTACCTCTCTCCATAATTCTTCAAGACGGTTAGAAAGTGCGCGTCGTAATTTGTAGTTACGATTTTGAGGTCCCGGGCGCTTTTGAATAGAAGAGGAATAAGGTTGTGAAGCTTTGATGGCCTAGAAGTTTGTTCACTCATTATCTGCTTCACAATTTCGTGGACACCTTGTCTGTCATTCTTCGAGTCAAGACTACCGAGGAAGACGTCCGGAGGCTGCACTCTCTGCTGTTTTGCGTAGTATTTTTGGCCGTAGCTTTTCGCGACGGCCTTTGCGAGATCGACAAAACCGGGTATGTTTGACGGCGAGGCCATCGAAACACCAGCACCCGCGAAGACCACCAGCCTTTCTTCCTCCTGCGCCCTTATTAGTTCTGTCGGAATATCTACATGGTCTGTTGAGAGCATTATTCCACCTGCTGTCTTTTCTCACTAGAAGTCTTACTCAAAAATTGAAACTCGTTTCTGAGCAAAGCTTCCTTAATGAAATGATACTCCATTGCTGCAGCTAGTGTTTGAGCACAGCCGACAATAGAGACTCATACTGAGTTGAACGTTGGGCCTGACCTGAAATGACCTTATACTGTCGATTGATATTTAGTTGAATCTATTGATCACTAGATTACGTAAACCAGGAATCAAAATCAGGTATTTCATATTAGATCAATTAAAGTATGCCTTTAAGTTACACTATGGAGATGGTAACAATTGTAGTTCAAAATATACTCCACAAATATCAATCGAGCTTAATCAAGTGTTAATCGTGTAACTTTTGTTATTAAGTACTGAGTTTGGAAGCCTTTCCGATTTGCTGTCCATGGTTTTTTTATTCAAGTGATTGAACTAAATTGACTTTCAGATAAGGGTTGTGGAATAAACATACATTAGAATTCAATTAGTTTAAACTACACGGGTTGAAATAGGATGAAATATAGTCGCTCAAGGAGGCGAAATTTGAATGTATTTTCACGCCGTAATGCTAGACTGAGTTCAAGGACTGAAATACGCCGCTCTCTGTATTCTACTCAGCATTTTTCGCCGTGTTATTTCTCCTTACAGTTATTATGAAAGGTCATTGGAAATCACATATTGGGTCTTAACAAGATTACCAATTATTGTTCATGGAGGAGGCACAGGAATGAAAAAGGCTTATGTGTATGCTGTGGTCTTGCTGCTTCTTATAATGATTACCGGTTGTCCGGCATTCTGGAAATCGGCCGACGCCACTTTAAAGAAGCTTATGTACAACGGAGTTGAAGTACCCGAATTCAGTGCGAAGAAGACCTTGTATTTGGTTGTACTTCCGGCGGGCACTACGGAACCGCCCACTGTTACGGCCGTATCTGCAGTTGAAGGGGTCAACATAGTTATAACGGACGCCGAGACGCTTCCCGGGACCGCAACGGTACTCGTCACCTCTCTTAATGGAAAGGAAAGCCTAACTTACAGCATCTTCTTTACAGTGAAGGTAGAGATCTCGATCACGGCCGATCCTCCGAATGGAGGAGAATTTAGCGGAGACGGCGAATACGTCTACGGAGATCTCGTAACGATAGTGGCCACACCATCCATTCACCATACGTTCAATGGATGGTATCTCGACGAACCTGAAGAAGAGAGTTTTGAGGAGAGCGGTGACGATCCTATATACACTGATCCCATCGTCTCTTTCGAGGCTTTGAACGATGTAAGTCTTTTGGTATCATTCAATCCGATGGAATATACCTTCAATCTTGTGCCTGTTCCTCCTGAAGGTGGAGAAGTGGCCGGAGGAGGCGCTGTGAATTACGGTGATTCTCTAAATCTTAGCGCATTGTCTAATGACGGTTATGGCTTTGCGGGATGGTGGATAGACGGCTATATGTTTAGTGATCAGGCCGTTGATCAGGTTAGCACAGTCGAAATCCTAAATCACACCGAATGCATTACCTGTACGGAATACACCATACAGGGGAGGTTCGATCCTTCGGCTCCTCAGTGGCAATTAGACGTTACTATTGAATCGACGCCGGTTAACGGCGGTGAGACCTGGGGCGCGGGAGTGTATCCGTACGGCAGCTATGTGACTGTCGGGGCGACCCCTTCAGAGCATTACAATTTCGATGGGTGGTATTACGGTGGGGAAGAGCTAAGCCAAGGCGCTACTTACACTTTCCCGGCAAATGACTACTACACTGAGGGCATTACATACACCGCGCTCCCCTTACTAGGGGCGTTTGCAGATATAATATACAGTTTCAACGCAGTTGCAGAACCTCCTGAAGGTGGGACGGTGAGCGGCGGAGGAACGGCCAAATATGGGCAGACCGTTTCATTCCTGGCCGCACCGAATGAATCCTACACCTTTGAGGGCTGGTACTACGGTGAAGAGAACATGAGCGGATCCCCAAGCTTCACCCTTGACACTGCCAGCTTCCTGGATACCCATACGCTTCCAATAACGAGTACGGAAAACAGCTTCACTTTTACGGCGAAGTTCGATCTGGATGTGCCCGATACAATTACAGTGAGCCTAAGAGCTGAGCCACCGGAGGGTGGTCAAGTAAGCGGCGGAGGCAAATTTCCAAAAGGGACGAGCACTACTATCAGCGCCAAGCCTAATCCCGGATATGAGTTTAGTGGCTGGTACTATGAATCATGCGGGAGTTTTTTCAGTGGTTATCCGACTATTACTTTAAGCGATTTGCAGTTTGATGTGACTCTTTTTGCGTCTTTCTACCAGCCTTAAGAGAGTGAAGTTCTCTTTTCAAGACCGTATCTTTTTAGTTGGCATAGTTTCAGTGCACATGATAAAGAGCCTGAGGAGAGAATCCTCAGGCTTTTATCCTTTCAACAAAACCAATTCTAAAACCGTCTGGATCTCTGATGACGAATTTCAGAATTTCGTAGGGAGTCGTTTCGAGAGGAGTATCGACTTCCACAGCGTCTTTGATTCTATTCCACAGCACCTCGACACCGGTGATTCGGAAGTTCAAGATGTCTGAATTCCTGATTCTCTTCAATCGCGGAGTTTCGATTATCCCAAAGCCGGCCGTTCCGTCGAGTTTATAGGACTGCCATTTGGTCTGTTCGTAAAAAAAGTCCGGTTCGAACCCGAGAATCTCTTCGTAGAAGACTCTCGCTCTCTCAAGAGAGCTGACAGAGATAGTATTCACCTGGCAGGGAGGGGAGCCCACACTACTTGGAATCGACTTCTTCAAAAAGGTTGTCGATTACGAGAGGCTTTACTGTCCTTCCGGCAAGAAGATTGCCAACAATCTCCAGACAAACGGAACCCTGCTGGATGAAAAGTGGTGTTCGTTTCTCAAAGAACACAACTTTCTCGTTGGAATAAGCATCGACGGGCCGGAGAGACTGCATAACGTTTACAGAAAGACCAGGAGTGGTGACCCGACCTTCCAGAAGGTCTTCAAGGCCATAAGGCTTTTGCACAAATACGAGATTCCCTTCAATACCCTGACCGTGGTTAACAGAATAAACGCGAAGTATCCTGGAGAAGTGTATCGCTTTTTGAGGGAAACAGCCGGTTCAACCAGAATGCAGTTCATCCCTATCGCAGAACCGAAGGTATTCAGAAGTTCGCCCACTACATTCATTCCCGAAAATAGTATGCCGATTACAGGTTCTACTGAAGCCCTGCCAGGTAAGCACGGTTCGCTCGTTGCTGATTGGTCGGTCGTTCCTGAAGACTACGGAAGTTTTCTCAACGGTGTTTTCGATATCTGGTACAGGGAGGATATTGGCAAAGTCTTTGTCTTTCTCTTTGAGTGTGCTCTTGCCCAGTGGCTCGGGATGGAGGCATCGTTGTGCATCTTTTCCGAAACTTGCGGAAGGGCACTTGCACTGAAGGCCGATGGAAGCCTGTACTCCTGCGATCACTTTGTCTATCCCGAGCACAGGCTTGGGAATATTAAGGACCGGAGGTTGCTCCAAATGGTAACTTCGACATCACAGAATGTCTTTGGAGTTTCGAAAGCTGCCACGCTACCGGAATACTGCAACAAGTGCGAATACCTTTTCGCCTGTCACGGAGAATGCCCGAAGAACAGATTTGTCAAAACACCAGATGGAGAACCGGGACTGAACTACCTTTGCCCCGGACTGAAGAAATACTTCTCCCATATAGATCCATACATGAAAAAGCTTGCCGAAGAGTATCGTTCGAGAAAGTGAAAGAGTCCGGAACTCATCTTACCGAAGTGTGTTCAGTGATTCAAGTAACTTATCCAGGATTGGTTTCACCGTATCTCTTTCCTTCTCCGAAATTGAATTGGCAATCGGACCATAGATCTCTCCAAGCACTGCCATTGACTTTTGAAATATCTCTCTTCCCTTAGCCGTTATCGAGACGATGTTTGCCCGCTTGTCTTCAGAGGACCGTTCTCTCGTTATAAGGTGCTTCTTCTCCAGTCCGACACATATCACCATGGTGTTCGTTGTGTCCGTTTCGAGATATGAGGAGAGCTGCTTCTGGGTCATCTCTCCGCGGCTTGAAAGAACGAGCAGTGCGCCGAACTGCGGATAGGTAATACCCAGAGGTTCCAGGGCAAGCCGTGCATTTCTGCTGAGGTTTATGTGCAACGAAGCGATTTTCTCGAATAGGCTTCCCATCTTGTCATCGAAGATCATCGGACAACCTCAGAAACCTCTTCAGCAGCCTCTTGGTTGCTATAACAAGTCCAAGAGTAGCAAACGCAATCCCTGCAAGAATAATGGAGCTATACGGTGCAAAAGAGCAGACAGAATAGTAGCCGACGCAATTTGGCTTTGAAGCTTCCCACGGGAAAAGCGTGACGGCCGCTGGTACGAGCGGGGAAAGCGCCACAGCCAACAGGATGCGGTTGATCAGTTTTCTCATTTCCTCCGATTCCTCCTTCTCTTCCTTTCACAGACCGGAAGCGACCCGAGTCTTTCGTGTTTTTCCCGGCATCTGTCGCATATACCGTGGAACTCGCACTTCCTTTTTCTGCATGGGCAGTCACTCATATCGGATTCACCTTCTTCATTCAATACTGATATTAATAATAATTATGATTATAATAATTAGTATTAAATGAATGAGAAGAGTTTTTTATCGTAAGACAACAATCGATAGAAAAACACGCCCCCCAGAAGAAAGCACTTGAGGAAATGAGCTGAAATGAGAAAACTGTAAGCGAGGTCCAGTTGAAAGAGTAGAAAAAATGGACTATGATCCAATTAAGTATTCACTTAATTGGATTGGAGAGAACATTTTTGTGAATCTCGAAATCGATGTATTGAAGGCACTTGCAGATAATACAAGGTATGAAATTATTAAGCTGCTTCTTCGGAGGGAGCTCTGCGTTAGAGCTCTTTCAAGAAGACTCGGTATTTCCGAGCCAGCCGTCTCTCAGCATCTTAAGGTGCTTCGGAGCGTTCATCTTGTCAAGGGCCATAAGAAAGGATATTTCACCCATTATTCTGTGGACAGAGGGAAGTTGAAGGAGCTGTCGAATCAACTTGCTGAGCTTTGTGAAGAATCTTCAGATACTCTTCTCTCTAACAGCATTGCAATTGTGCAGGAATAGATTGGCGGTGGTTTAAACTCCAGTGGGGAAAGCGGTTAGGTTTCTCAGGATAAGTCAATAGAGAAATGCGTGAAATATACAAGCTTGGGGGGTAGTCGCATTGGAAATTATTGAAGTCTCGGGCCTTTCGAAGAACTACAACGGCTTCACTGCCGTGAATAATATCGACTTCTCGGTTGAAAAGGGAGAGGTATTCGGTTTCCTTGGACCTAACGGAGCCGGAAAGACTACTACGATAAACATGCTCACGGGTCTGGCAAGACCTACTTCGGGAAGGATCGATATTGCAGGCAAAGACGGTATCAGAGAGATCAAGAAGGTTCAGAGATTGATCGGGATTGTTCCTGATGAGAGCAACCTTTACGATGATCTTAGCGGCTATGAGAACCTTGTCTTCTGTTCGGCTCTCTATGGGGTCATAAAGTCTGAAAGAGAAGAAAAGGCGAGGTCTCTGCTGAAGCAGTTTGGCCTTGATAATACAGGAAAGAGACCGTTCAAGGCTTTTTCGAAGGGGATGAAAAGAAAGCTCACGATCGCCGCGGGCTTAATTCACGATCCAGAGATTCTCTTCCTCGATGAACCCACTACAGGCATCGACGTCGAAAGCGCAAGGCAGATAAGATCTTTGGTAAGAGAACTTAACGACCGGGGAACCACGATCTTTCTGACCACGCATTACATAGAAGAGGCCGAAAGGTTGTGCGATAGGATTGGTTTCATCGTCGGGGGAAGAATTGTAAAGATAGGTACCGTGGTCGACCTGATGAAAGAAGCTCAGAGAGAAAATATTGTTGAATTCACTCTTGGAAGTGATTCCGTTGATCTCAAGAAGCAGTTGATTGAAGAGTTCAGCAACGTGACTATAAACCTCCGACCTGGTAACACTCTTAGAATAACCTCTTTGGAATCAATAAAATTGATGCCGTTTATGAGCTTCTTCGGTTCCCGTGGGGTCGATGTGTATGAGGCGAAGATAGTCAGACCATCCCTCGAGGAGGTCTTCGTAAAAGTAACCGGAATCGAGGTTGAAAAGATGAAGACAGAGAAAGAAGGGAAGAAAAAATGAGCGGAGTTGCCTACTGGACAATCCTTATGAAGGATATGAAGAACTACTATTTGAAGCCGCCAAACATAAGCTGGGGAATTGTGTTTCCCATCTCATGGACCCTCATGTTCTTTGTGCGATCGGGAAGCGCCGTAGACATAAGAGGCATATTGCCGGGGGTTATGGCTCTCTCCGTTCTCTTTGGGACTACATCGATGCTTGCAGTTACGATAACTTTCGAACGAAAAAGCAGGTCATTTGAACGTTTGCTTCTCGCTCCCATAAGCCTCAAGCTTCTAATGCTTGCAAAAACAACTGGGGCGATACTTTTCGGAATTATCAACGCTTTCATTCCCGTTCTTTTTGCCCTCTTGATTGTCGACCTATCTGGAATAAACTGGTTCCTGGTTTCAGTTAGCGTTCTGTTGATTGCCGTGACTTCGACCTTTCTTGGTCTTTTTATAGCGGTTTCGGTCAGCGAAGTATTCGAGGCGCAGACGTTCTCTAACTTCTTCCGTTTTCCTATGATGTTTCTTTGTGGTCTCTTCATCCCTATAGAGAATCTGCCGGTTTTTCTGAGGCCATTTTCATTCGTCCTTCCTCTGACGTACGGTGCCGATTCTCTTAAACATGCGATAAACAGAAATGGAATCATAGATCCTCTGGCGAGCATTTTTATACTGCTGGGCTTTGCCGCACTGCTCTTTCTAATAAGCACGCGCAATATTGAGAAAAGGTGGATTTACTAGTGTCCTAGTTTCTCTCCGGTTGATGTTGCACCGATTACTCTGTCAAGAGCCTTTCTGAAATTCAACTCTGTTCTTTCCTCTGCCTTTCGCTTCATACAGAAGGTGGTCGGTCTTCTGAATGAACTGAGTCGCATCTTCACCTGACCAGCTGGAGACACCAGCGCTCATCGTCACCTTAGGATCTGTGGTCTCGGCCAGCTTCTCCCGGAGACGATCTGCAGTAAAACTTGCCATTTGCAAATCGCTAGAGGGCAGAAGAATAAGAAATTCCTCCCCACCATACCTGAAAACGAAGTCAACCTTTCTTAGAGAAGCCCTGATTATGCCCGCCACATTCTTGAGAAGCATGTCTCCCTGCAGGTGACCGTAAGTATCGTTGACGCTCTTGAAGTTGTCAAGATCTATCATGATCATGGATAGAGGAGTCCCGTATCGTGTGGCTCTATTTATCTCTCTTTCTGTTATGGGATACATCTTCTTCTGGTTGAGGAGGCCGGTCAATGGATCTATCTCGGCCTGTTTCTCGAGCAACTCATTGGCCTTCTTGAGTTTGCTGTCGATTTCGAGAAGTTCTTCATATTGCTTTTCGATAGTTGTCTTTGCTTCCTGAAGTTCTAAGTTCTGATTGCTCAGTAACTGTATTTCGCGCATCTTCTGCTGAAATCTGAATGAAGCCGCCAGCTCAGCGGCCCTGGCACTGGAGGCTTCCCTGTAAATTCTTTGGGACAAGAGGTCAAGTTCCCTGTAGGTTTCGAGAGCCAGCCCCTCTTCTCCAAGCTCTTCATGGATCGTAATCTTATTTCTTAATGCGTTAGGCACTTTCGACATGCTTCCAGACTCTTTCTGATACTCTATATAACTTTCGATTTTTTCCAGAGCCTTTGCATAGTTGCCAGTTCCCATGTAGTACTGAGCCTTAAGAAAATCGAATTCAGCAGACCCTGCAGGATCTTCGATTTCTTTGACTAGAGGTTCGGTTTTCTTGAAGATCGCGGGAACTTCGTCATACCTTTCCGCGCTGATCAGCACTTCGGAGAGATTGAAGTAGCTGTGTGCCAAGAAGGCGAAGAAGGGAACTTCTAGCCGTGCTTAATCGAAG
>NZ_DIXC01000057.1 GCF_002435945.1 Mesotoga sp. UBA6090 | reverse complement strand
GCAATCGAGAGCAGCGTGACTACCGATATTCTCTTGATGATTCTAGAATACTCGACCTTGAAGTATTCGCTAGTCAAAACGAGACACAAGTGAACCGGCGAAAGAAGCACTCCAACAACAGCAAACGTGTAAGCGAGAATCGTTGTAGAAAGTGTGCCGTAACCGTTACCCATACTTAGAATCAGAGGAAGACTCAGTCCCACCCCCGCTTGAGTCACACCGGTCATGAATCCCATAAGAAAAGGCAGAAGAACTACTAGCGTAAGAGGAGGTATTGACCATGCCATAAGTTCAGCGCCCATAGCTTGGGGAATCTCGGCGATCTCGACCAGGTTTTTGTAGAAGAAGACCGTAAGAAGCAAGATGAACGTCTTGTACTTGAGAGACGCTACCAGTACCTTTTTCTTGTTCTTATTAACGAGCAAGTAAATGATCGATGTACCTAGAACGGCCAGCCAGCCCGGCTGATTCAGCATCACCAGTATGATAACTGCGATAATTGGCCAGGCGCTTATCATAAACTCCTTTATTGCAGAGTGACTGTATCTGAGCTTGATCGGCTTTCGAATCATCAGTAGATATCCGGCAACCAGAGCGACAGCCCCGACAGGCATTAACCAGAGCACAAGCGTATTGAGTCTTATTCTCGAAATGCCGGACGCAATAACCAGGGCGGGATATAGGGGCCAGAAAAACTCCATTGCGTGCCTGAACCAGTAATTAAAGACGAGACCGTCTTCATTTGATATTGTTGGATCGGATCTTGCCAGATCCTTAACCATTGGGGCAGAAAACATCGCCCCACCCGGCATTGGAAGTAGACCGATTATTGCAGGCATCAAGGCAATCGAAACCCTTGGTTCAGGGAAGAGTCTTTCAACGGCTCTCACGAACCTCGAAGAATTACCGCTCTTATCCATCGTTTCTCCCAGCAAATAGATGGAAAAAACAGTGATGATTACCTTCCAGAATTCCCAGTCACTTACCTCTTTTGCAAAAGCGCCGAAATAGTCTGCCGGCGAAATAAGAAGGACAATACCCAAAGAAATCACGGAAAAGAGGAGCGACAAAGAGATGTCCTTAAAGACTTTTAGAGATAAAATCAAAACGACAATTGCAATTGCGACTGCTAAAGTGTTCATTGGTTCCTCCCGGAAGATACAGGTTAGCTTATCGAATTATTATATAATTTTATAGAGGTAGATGTAAATGGAAAAGGAGATTTTCGCAAGACGTTATTCTGATCATCCGGAGATCTTAGAAACACGAGATACCGCAGATTGCTCAAGAGTAGTTTTGAAGTCGAATTATCCGTCAAACTTCTCCGAAAATAGAAGTATTCCACTCTATCTTTACAGTGGAGGAAAAAAGGGAACCGTTCTTTTCTTTCACGGTAGGGGCGAGAAGAATCTCGACTATCTCAGGTGGTTTCCTGCGACTTTCGCGAAATGGGGATACTCCGGTGCCATGATGATACTCCCCTTTCATTTTGAGAGAACGCCCGCGGGCCACAGATCGGGCGAGCTGTTTCTGGACCCGAGAACGGATGTTCTGAGAGGAAGGTTTGAAAACGCGGTTGTGGACGGATTAACTGCTCTTAATTACCTGAAATGTGAATGTCCCCCGCCTTACTTTTTGATGGGATACAGCTTCGGAGGCTTCATCTCGGTCATAACGGCGGCGCTCGACAGGTCGATCTGCGGACTTTCGCTTGTAGTGACGGGAGGAAACTTCTACCACATAACCTGGAAGAGCTTCGTGACAGGTGTAATGAGAGTCAAATACGAGGAGGACGGTTCCTGCAGTAAGGAGAAGTGCAGAAAACTACATGGCGAAGATCACGAAAGATACATCCGTTCGCTAGAGAGTCCAGAACTGGAAATTGGAAGCGCGCCAATCTCTTGCTTTGAGTACGATCCTCTAACATTCGCGAAGTTTGTCAAGTGCCCGACACTTATCAACGGAGCCCTCTTCGACATCTTTGTTCCCAGACGCTCCACAAAGGAACTCTCGGAGAAGATACCGGATTCGACACTTCGCTGGATGCCTTCCGGCCATCTTACCTCTATATTGTTCAAGAAGACGATACTGAAGAGATCGATCGATTTCTTCGAAGGAAGATGTGAAGGAAGCGTTTAGAGTCTCGCGATAAGAGGCAGAGCAAAAGAAACTGGTCCACCGTTGAACGGTTCTTCGTTTTTGACCAGACTCGAAAAGACTTTAGAAGACGAGAAAAGAAGGAGCGAGATTCTGAATCAGGTTCAGACGGAATTAATACGCGGGTTTCGGGTCTGGAGTCTGGGGTTTGGCAAACAGAAGCCGTTGAACCATCACCATCCTAAGTGTTATTGAGGTTGTCATCTCGGACTTGAAGCGGGATCTGGGCTTCTGAAGACCGTGGCGGGGTTGCAGGTTCAAAAAAACCTTGAGAACTCGAGATGCTGAAAGGAGTTCAGAGCGACAGGAACTGGTTCGCCGTTGAGCGGTTCTCCGTTCTCCGATAAGAGCCGCTTGGCGCTTGCTAAGCGACGCTGAACGCTGGAAAGAGCAACAAAACAGGTTCGCCGTTGGACGGTTATCCTTTCGGCAAAGGAAACCTCTTCTTCGTTCTTGGTCAAACCATTATTCGGAGAGTAGAGAGAAGGGAAAAGCAATGAGCGCAAGTAAGGATCTGGGATCTTGAAAAGCTCTTTAATCCCCTCTCGAGAGGGGAGTAAACTGCCTGGCCTCACAAGGTCTGCACTCACACCGCGCCATCTCTTGACCCTACGCATGTCGAGAACGGACCTCATGTTCAGAACGAGGTATCTGACGTTTCTTTACTTTAGGGCTTACAACTTGGAACAGGCAACTTGCAACTGTCCTCGGCCTCGAAGCGGAACTGGCCGCCGATTGTCAAATGTAATCAAATCCGTAGTTTGGAAGAGAAAGAGGCAGTCCCTTAAATTTACTGCAGCAAAAGACTTCCTGATTGAATTCGGCCAGCGACAGTCTTTCGACAGTCTCTATGAATCTGTCATAGTCCTCTGAAGGCATAATCTCCGTGAAGTAACCCTCCATTTGATCAAAGAAGCTTCTCTTGGAGATAATTTTCGCCGTTCCGGGAAACTCGAACGGAAGGCTCTCCTCTGCCCTGAAGTGTCTTTCGGCAACAATAATGCATTCCTTGAGTCCGCGTTTCTCGATGTAGCCCCTTGTCAAGGAGATTACATCTTTGCTGCTCCCACCGTATTCAATCACGTGATGACTGTCTTCTCTCTCGACAACGGTAATGTATGCCTTTTCACTCAAGAAGGTTTTTGCCTTACGTGCCTCCGCGTAACCCGTTGAGAAGGTTTTCTCGAAATCAGTGAAGTTTCTGATGTATCTCAAGGGTTTCATTCTGTGGAGATAGAGAATCTTATCTATGTCTGAAATCCTCGCTTCTCTCATAGAAGCTGTTCTTCCCGGCTTAACGAGAATTCTCTTCATGCCCGGCGGTCTTACCGCTCCGAACCGCTGGTACAAGCCTCTCCCTCCGGAAATTATGAGAATTGCTAGGCCAATATCTATTGCGAGTTCTTCGGCCTTCGCGAGATTCACGGCGCCGTAGTTCTTCCCACGGTAGTCCGGGTGAGTGCAGACTGAACCGATAAGGCCGGCCTTAATCCTGTGTCCGAATAAAGATATTTCTCTAGGAAGTAAGCCGATCATCGACACCGGCCTCCCGTCCTCCTTAACGATTGTCATGTTTTCAACATTCTCTTCTGAAAACAAAACAGGAAAGATCTTTCCCATTTCGCTCTTGAAGACAAGAGATGCAAGGTCAATCATTCCTTGCAGATCTCCGATTTCTGCTCTTGCGGGATTGCTCAAGAGAACACCTCCCCAGGAATATCTAATCAGCTATATAATTGATAATCTCATAAAGACGAGCTGAGTGCAAGATTGTGATTAAATAGAGTTTGATAGTCAAATCGAAAGGGTGATTTCGTTGTCCGAGACAGTACACAGAATAATGCTTGATGACAAAGAATTGATAATTATCGGTACCGCTCACGTATCAAAGCACAGCGCCGAAGAAGTCAAGACGATTATCGAAGAGGAAAAACCCGATTCCGTTGCAGTAGAGTTGTGCATCTCCCGTTATCAGTCGATGCAGGATCAGGATAGATGGAAGAAGACCGATATCGCAAAGGTAGTAAAGGAGAAGAAGTCTTTTCTTCTGCTAGCTAACCTTATACTTTCCTCTTATCAAAAGAGAATGGCAAAGCAAATAGGAATCCAGGCAGGACAGGAGATGCTGCAGGCTATTGAGTCGGCAAAAGAGACAGGGGCGCAGCTTGTTCTTGCGGATAGAGATATTCAGGTTACTTTCGCAAGAATATGGGGAAATCTTGGCTTCTGGGGAAAGACGAAACTCTTCTTTACTCTGGTTCTGTCAATTTTCAGCGATGAGAAGATTACAGAAGAAGATCTCGATAAGATGAAGTCGGGAGATATGTTGACCTCTGCACTCAGTGAGCTTGCGAAGTCCTTCCCGCAACTCAAGGAGTCATTGATCGACGAAAGGGACAAGTACCTTGCCCAGAAGATCAAGACGGCTCCCGGAAAGAAAGTAGTCGCAGTCGTTGGTGCCGGACATGTCCCGGGTTTGAAAGAGGCTATAAAAGAGGATCAGGACCTTGCGGCACTCACCAAGATCCCCCCGAAGAAGAAGACCGGCAAGATAATCGGCTGGACGATCTCGATAGCGATCATCAGCTTGATTGTTTCAACGATTATAGTGAATCGCGATGCCGGATTTGATCAGATTCTCAGCTGGATCCTCTGGAACGGATCGCTTTCTGCTCTGGGGACTATTGCAGCTCTTGGCCACCCACTCTCTATACTGACGGCGTTTCTTGTTGCCCCTGTAAGTTCATTGAATCCGCTTCTTGCTGCTGGGTGGTTTGCCGGCCTTGTAGAGGCTCTTGTGAGGAAACCCAAGGTCTCCGACTTTGAGAATCTGAACGAAGATGTCAACTCTTTCAAAGGCTTCTGGAAAAACAGAGTCACAAAGATTCTTCTTATAGTAGTCTTTGCAAATGTCGGAAGCAGCGTAGGCACCTTCATTGGGGGAGCCGAAGTAGTTAGAATTTTCATCAAGTCTTTCTTCGGGCAGTAGCACGAAAGTGTTATCATATCGCACTAATTGTTGAATCAAGGTGAGAAAGCACGATCTAATTGAGTTTGGTCAATATTGATGGATTGATTGGTATTACGGGTTTTGAGACTAAGAATCTGGATAACGAGAGATTATCAAGTCATTGAAAAAGGAACAATAAGTATTTCTGCAATGTTCTAAAGCAGGAAAATGAACTTCTCAGTGTTATCGAAAAGCTATTTCATGAAGTATTCTCGCACAAAAAGGAGTTATCGAAAGACAAAATAACGGGGCTGGTTTTATCTGGCAAAGACACCGTAAATCGGGTCTATTTGTTCTTCTGATTTTGCATATGAATGTAATATAATAATCTTGCAAACACATTAGCTTCTTCGTGAAGCATGGATTACTTCAGCATCAAGTCAAATACTACCAGAGATTCTTTGCTTTATAGTAATTTCTAATCGTTACTTCTCGTGTCTAGCTGAAACAGCCTTGCTCCAGCCGAAATCGTGTTTCCTTCGAAATGATAATCACTAAAGGAGGCGAAGGAAAGTGAGAAGAAAGCTGATTTCTGTTGCGTTGGTTACGGTGCTATTGCTCGGAGGACTAGTGTTGGGTGTGCAGAAGGGTCCGTATCCCGATCTAGTCTATTTCAACGTTAGGATGTCCGAAGAGATCGCTCTGAAAGATACTGCAGAAGGGCTGACCGATATCTTCATGTGGGGCCTTTCAGGACCTCAGATCTTCGGACTGGATCAGGCCACTAGAGACAAGCTTGATTTGTATGCCGTTCCATCAGGCTCGTGGTCGCTACTGATGAATCCGATTCCAAACGAAGCGCCTTATGTCGTTGAAGTTGGAGGCAAAGAATATTTCAACGCATTCGCCATCAGAGATATCAGGTTCGCGATGAACGACCTGATTAACAGGCAGTATCTTGTCGATGAGATCCTTGGAGGAGCTGGCACCCCTGCGTTCACCATGGCAACAACTGGCCAGCCGGGAACGTACAGGTACAACCTTCTCGCCACAAAGTTTGGCATGACGGCTGAGGGGAACGAAGCGAGAGCTTTGGAAGTAATAGAAAGTTCTATGCAAGCTGCAGCCGCACTACCGGAGAATGCCGGAAGACTTGTCAAGCAAGGAGATGGCTTCTGGTACTTCGATAATGAGCCCGTAACAATCAAGATTGCTATTAGAGTAGATGATCCTCAAGGTCGTCTAAAGGAAGGAGACTACATCGCCGACCAGCTTGAAAAGGCGGGACTGAAGGCGGAAAGAATGTACTGGGACAGGATTAAGTGCAGTAACGTTGTCTACGGAGGCGATCCGGCAGAGTTTACCTGGCAGATGTATACGGAAGGCTGGGGAGCCGGTGCAACGAGGGCCTTCTGGGAACATATCGTCGCGCAAATGTACGCTCCCTGGTATGGATACATGCCGGGCGGAATGACGGAAGGCTTCTGGAATTACGAACAGGATGAGATCGATGAAGTCACACTAAAGGCTTACACCGGTAACTTCTTGACAGAAGAGGAGTACTGGGAACTTGCTCTCAGAGGTCTTGAACTCGGTCTGGAAGAAGCTGTCAGGATATACGTCGTCAATCAGCTTGACTTCTTTGTCGCGAACGAATCAAGACTCAAACAGAGGTTTGCCTATGGGCTGGGAGACGGTCTAAACACATGGTCGATAAGAACGGCCGTTACAGATGACCGAACGCTATTCATAACACAGTTCTCGGCTATGGGGTCTCTCTTTATGGATGCTTGGGACCCGATAGGAACAGACGGTTTTGACAGCGTCTATTCGAATTACATTGCCGAAAACCTTTACGATTCAGCGATGTTTGAAAGCCCCGCTTCGGCTATCCCAACACCTCTAAGGGCGGTACCGGTTGAAGTTCAAACTAAGGCTCGACGTAATGAAGAAGGAGACGTTGTTGGAGATTTCGAGGTACCTGCTAATGCTATCAATTACTGCCCGTTTAACGAAGCCTGGCTAGAAGTTGGAGAAGGAAACAAGTCGATCTCCATGGCTACCTACGAGTTTAAGTTTGGCAAACTTCACCATGGGCAGCCTATCACGATCGTTGACTTCCTCTATGCTCAGGCATTCCAGATGGAGTGGGCGAACAAAGAGGGCGACGATGATCTCCAGTACGAACAGGCATATTCTTCTTCTCTTCAGAGCGGCCTCGACACTATCATAGGTTGGGTTCTGAACGAGGACAATACAATAACCGTCTACTTCAATTACAACTTCCCGGCGAGCAAGGACAGGGTTGCTAGCTGGGGAGCACCGGGTATAAGCGTTTCTTCATCTGGCCATCCGGTTGGCTGTGCCTGGGAGATAGCGGAAGCCATGTCGTTACTGGTAACTGAAGGAAGCGAATCGGGTACTGCTTACTCAATTACAATGGATCCCGCCTTCACCGAAGTAGATGCCATAGCTCCGGCATGTGTAAAGGATGTAAGAGCCAAGCTTGTTGAAATGAAAGAGAGGAAGTATATTCCCAACTACATAAAGGAGTTCGTGGATGAAGCCTATGTTATAGGGAGATACGATGCGGCAATCAAATTCATTGACAACTACGGCCACGCCTATATAAGCAATGGGCCATTCTATCTGTCAAAATTCGACTCAAGTTCAAACTACATGGAATTGAGAGCTTTCAGAGATCCCGACTATCCATACGAAGACACATACTGGATAGAAGAACTGAAAGCCATAAGGATGGAGATAGACAGCTTGGAAACACCTGCCTTTGTGGCTAAGGGCAGCGATATTCCCGTAAATGTCTACGTATCAGAAGTCACCTATCCAATAGATGAGGCAGTCCCTGCCACAACAGGAAAGGTTACTCTATCCCTGATAGTTGGACAAGAGACACGGGAGTTCGAAGCCGCAATGACTGAAGCCGGACTATTCGAGTGCGTGATACCGGCAAGTGCCGTCGAGGATCTCGATCCAGCATCCTACGATATCATGGCCATTGCCGAGCTGGAGGGAGCCATTCCCGCTTCTGCTTCGACTTCGATAGTAATCTACTGATAAGGTTCAAGTTCAAGAGGCAGTGTCAAAATGACACTGCCTCCTCTTTCATTTATCCAGTAGAGCGACACAAGATAGAGTGAAAAGCTACAAACCTACTAGACGGCCTTACGATGTGAAGTCCCGTTTTTCATTCGGAATCAAGACTTCTGGAACATCAACATTTCAGTTGAAAGTGAAATCGGCTCAAAAACTGCGAAGTCTTATCGAAGGCAGAGGCTATTTTTTCGAATGGATCATTTCTTTTGACAAGGATTGTTTTCGAGTAAAGAGATAAGACTCCTTCTTTTCGTTTGAGAAGTCAACTCGAGAGATTATGCTTCTCCTGCAATTGAGATCATATGTTCAAGGTTGTTTATTCTCTCGGAAAATCAAGATATTGCCTGTGGCTACTCCTTCGATTTTCTTATTTTTTTCAAGAACTTCTCCACATCTTCGGAAGGGATTTCGAGGTAACCGGGCTCGGCACCGGAAAAGTGGGTGATCTGAGCCAGAAACTCCAGCGTCTCGAGTTTTGCATAAGCCTCTTCGATGCTACTTCCGCCGACAGTAACCCCGTGGTTTCTCAAAACGAAGGTTCTTGAGCCTAACTTCAGGCCCTCGTCGAATATCTCCGCGAAATCATCCGTGCCGGGCATTCTGTACGGAAGATAGGTTATCGGTGCCAGCATGAGCGCAGTTTCAGGAAGAACATTTACAGGAAACTTCTTCTGCTGGACTGCCATAGTGGTTGCGTAAACGGGATGGGCGTGGAAGACGGAAACCACGTCTTCACACTCTCTGTAAATCTTCAAATGCATCCTGTACTCGGATGAGGGCTCGCGACTTCCGCTAACTTTCCTTCCAGTCAGATCTACCTCGACAAGATCCTCTTTCGTCAGAAAGTGCTTTACCATTGTTGTGGGGGTAATCACAAAATGGTCTCCAATTCTAACGCTCATGTTTCCGCCGGTACTCTCGGTAAGTTTTCTGTCCCACGCCAGCCTCGCAAAAAGGACCAGCTCTTTTCTCAAATCCATAAGGACCTCCATTTTGTTCTATAGTCTGTTCTATATACAGTATGAATCAATTATAAATCGATTCGATTATAGCCAGTCACCTTCGGTGGCCAGTCTCTGCCCTTGGCAGAGGCCAGTCGCACTTCATGAAACCAGTTTCGCTCCGCGGAAAGAAAAAACGCGATCGCTGTGAAGAGCCGTTTTCCGTTAACCGTCCAAGATCATGGACCCGTCCTTCGAAGAACAGTTGCAAGTTGCCTGTTCCAAGTTGCAAGCCCAAGAATAAAAAATCGTCAAAGAACGGTTCTTCGTTCCGACGCTACGCGTCCAGGTTCTTGGTTCTTCATCAAGGATTCCGCGTCTCTCATGCATTCTGAACTTGTTTTAGCATCTCGGTCCTTCAATAAGACGAGTCGAGAAAGAGCATTGTCGAGATTTTGCTGCGCTCACCAAGAGGGCGAGAGCACCGTCTCGCCCTGTCTCCTTATCTCGTGGTCCTTAACGAAGAACTTTGACACAAAGTGCGAAGAAGCGTTTTTTCCAGCGTACAGCCTTCAGCGTTTCTTATCCAAGCGGCTCTTTCCCCGCGAAGCGGGCATTGCGACCTGGCATGTTCTTCGCCAGCCTTGCGTCTTGTGTATTGTTGTAGCCTCACTTCCTGCCGGAGGCAGCATCACTTCTGATCTTGATGCCACCAACCCGCTATCCCCAACCCCGGTCTTTCAAAAGCTCAGATCCTGAACAGGAGCACTTCAGTGACAAAATAAGTTCGTTCTGATCAGATTCGCCTTTTTCTCGGTCTCTTGTTCTTCTTACAACTGACAACTTGCAACTGATCCTATGCTCTTTCCAGCGTTCAGCGTCTCTTATCGAGCGGCAAGCGGCTTTTTTCGGAGAACGGAGAACCGTTCAACGGCGAACCAGTTTCTCTTGCTCTTCCTACAACGAACCCGCTAAACCCAACACGGTCTTTCAAAAGCCCAGATCCTGAACAGGAGCACGAGGATGACAAAAAAAGTTCGTTCTGATCAGATTCGCCTTTTTCTCGGTCTCTTGTTCTTCTTACAACTGACAACTTGCAACTTGCAACTAATTCTTTGCTCTGTCCAACCCCAACCTGCTATACCCCCGACCACGGCTGTCGGTTTTTCAAAGATCCACGATCTTCCCTGGATTGAGTATGTTGTTTCGATCAAAGGCCATTTTTATGCCTCGAATTAGGTCAAGTTGCGCTTTGTCTACGATCGATGCGAGGTATTTCTTCCTCTTTATACCTATGCCGTGTTCTCCGCTGATGCAGCCCCCTAACTCTGTGGTTTCGTCAAAGAGCTCTTTCTCGGCCAGTGGGAGATTTTTGTTCCACTCTTCTTGGGGAAGGTCTCCCTTTATGAAAGTGACATGGACATTTCCGTCGCCGGCGTGTCCAAAGGCAATCATTTCGAGTCCGCGCTTCTTTGCGATCTCTTCAGACCTCTTTATTAGCTTAGGTATGTTGGCCATCGGAACGGAAACGTCTTCCATGCTGTGTACGGGGCTTATTGCTGCCAATGCCTCCGCAATCGACTTTCTGGCCTTCCATAGTTTGTCTCTTGTATTCCGGTTGTCTGCCACGAAGGCTTCAAGACCGCCTGCTTCGATAGCGGCTTCCCCGAGTTTGACGTAATCGTCGAATATCGAATCCTTGCTGTTACCTTCGACTTCAATTATCAGGTGAGCGCCGGCGTCGGAATACGGGAATTCGATATTAAGGAAGCTGCAGGCCGCCCTTATCGACGAGCCGTCCATAAACTCCAGGGAAGTAGGGACAACACCCGAACCGCTCATCAACCCAGGTACTGCGGCAATTGCCGTATCGATATTCGGGTACGGTACGAGCAGTGCCACGGAATACTTCGGCTTTGGCAGCAGCCTCAGAGTTATCTTCGTGACAATTCCGAGCGTGCCTTCAGATCCGACCATGAGATGAACAAAGTCCAGACCGCTGACATCCTTCAGTCTCTTCCCTCCGAAGTACGTAACCTCGCCTGAGGGTAGTACAACCTCAAGGCCGTAAACATGGTATCCCGTCGGTCCATATTTCATCACTTTGTTTCCACCGGCATTTTCCGCAACGTTGCCCCCGATCGAGGAACTCTCGCTGCTGCACGGATCACCTCCGTAAACGAGGTTATGCCTGTCTGCCAGTTTCTGAATTTCGCCGGTTATCACTCCCGGTTCGACCGTAATCATCATGTTTGCTTCGTCGAACTCGAGAATCCTGTTCATCTTCTCGAAACTCATGACGATTCCACGATATGAAGGCACTGCGCCTCCCGAAAGGCCCGTTCCCGCACCCCTTGGGGTAACTGGAATCAAGTGCCTGTTTGCGAATCTCATGATCTGCGACACTTCCTCAGTACTTACAGGGAATGTGACGACCTCCGGTCTCACGGCTTTCAATTCCGCTGTCTCGTCTCTAGAATATCTATCCAGTGACTCCTCATCGTATTTGACGGGGATATTGAGTACTGATTGTAGCTCTTCGATCAGGCCCGCGTCCAGCTGTCCGTAATTCATCTCTTCACCTCCGACTCAAGAGACTCGGCAAGTTCGTTCAGAATCTCGACCGCGTCTCCAACAAGCCCGATATCTGCGAAGTTGAAAATCGCGGCGTTCCTGTCTCTGTTTATCGCAACGATGAACTCTGCGGTTTGCATCCCAGCAATATGCTGAACGGCGCCCGAAATACCCGCAGCGATGTAGATCTTCGGTTTAACTGTATGGCCACTCAATCCGACTTGAGCTTCGTGTCCTATCCACTTCGAATCAACGATCTTTCTTGAAGCGCCGATGGTTCCGTTAATCATTTTTGATAGCCTGTAGACAGGTTCCATGTTTTCGACCTTTCGAAGTCCCATACCTCCTGCGATTATTACTTCGGCGTCCTGAACACCCTTCTGCCCCTCTCCTATTGGATGGAACTCGATGAGTTTCGCTACCGTTTGGGCTAAATCCGGAGTCACGTCAAAGCGAACCAGCTCACCTTTGCTTTGATATGCTTCCTTCAAAGCCGAGAATGTCTTCGGTCTCACGGTGGCCATCTGAGGCCTGTGATTCGGAGTCTTTATAGTTGCCATTATGTTGCCGCCTATAGCAGGTCTCGTCTGAAGAAGGTTTCCAGTTTCCTCTTCTATATCTAGACCGGTGCAGTCGGCCGTCAGGCCAGTCTTCAAGAGAGCCGCCAGTCCGGGCATATAGGTTCTGCCCGAAGTTGTGGCTGGCGCAAGAACGATCTCCGGTGCGAACTCTCTTACGATAGCAGCCAGAGTCTTTGTGTATGGTTCGAAATTGAATCTGGAGAAGCTTCTGTCTACTGCCAGGATGATTCGATCTGCCCCTCCTGAGAAGAGAGCGTTAGCCGAATCCTCTTCGACAGGCTTGTCGGAAAGAACAACTACTGAAACCGTAAGAGGCCGCTTTATGGATAATTCTCTCGCCTTTCCAAGTAGTTCGAATGTACTTGAGTGGATTTCATTTCCTCTTCTCTCTGCGATTACCAGGAGATCACTCATGGTTCACCTCCAGATAGGGTACCAATCTCTTCTTTATCTCATCTATTCCGTCTCTGATACTGCTCCCCTCGTACATCTCTACCTTCCTCGAGAGCTTCGGGGTCCCAATTCTCACTACTCTTGTTGGTGAACCTTTCAAGCCGATCTCCGATGGATCTAATTCCAGAAAATCGTTGCCGACCCTCTCTATTGAGGCATTTCTGGCGAGTTTCTTTCCATTCAAGGTGGGGAGTCTGGGTTCATTGACATCTTTAGTCACCGAAACGAGTGAAGGTAGGGGAAGCTTCCATACTTCCTTTCCATCTTCCACTTCGCGTTCGATTGTTATGCCCGATTCATCTAGCTCAACTATCCTCGAAACATAAGTAGCCACGGGAATACCCAGCATAGCGCCTGTTTCAGGGCCCACCTGACCGGTTTCTCCGTCGGTAGCCTTCTCGCCGGCCAGGATCAGGTCAAAGGGACCTTCCTTTTCTGCAAACCTCGCTAGAGCCATAGACGTTGCCCACGTATCGGCGCCTGCGAACTTACGGTCTGTCAGCAGCACCGCCCTGTCGGCACCCATTGCTATTGCTTCCCTCACGGCCTCTTCTGCGGCTGGTGGTCCCATAGAAACAACCGCAACGGAGTGATTACCAGTCTCTTTGATTCTCAACGCTGTTTCCAGCGCGTGCAGGTCGAGAGGATTGATAACGGTACCAACACCCTCTCTTATCATTGTTCCCGTCTCTGAATTTAGCTTCACTTCGTCGGAGTCCGGGACCTGTTTTAGAAGAACGAGTATTTTCAAGACAATTCCCCCTTGGCGTGTATTCTCTATTCAATCTTAATACACGTGTCGATTACTTTCGCGGCCGTAGTCCAGATTTTGGAACGAAAGTCTTTGAAAGACTTGTTTTTAGCCACTTGATTATTATTGACCGTTTTGCTCTGAAAACCGATGAAAAATTGGTTACTTGATTTAATTGTCAGCACAAAGTGAAGGCGCACATATGTAGACGGCAAATACGTTTGAGTATTTTTCCATAATATTGCTTTTGAGTTAATGGAAAGTACTTTGTAGTCTGATTGGGAGCGATAAATAAGGCCCATAAATGATTCTCACTAAATTCCGGATTTTTAGAACTTCAATTATTCGTAATGATTGTGCTATCATATCAATAATCGGGGTGAATCGATGAAAAACAGGAAGACTTTCTTGTCACTTGTCTTGATTCTCTTGTGTGTTTTTGTTTTCGCAGATAAGCTCACTTTCGGCGGGGATAACGCATATCCTCCGTATGAGTTTGTTGATGAAAACGGTGAGCACACGGGATTCAATGTGGACCTGATGAAGGCCGTCTCTAGAGTTGCCGAGCTGGATATTGAAATAGAGCTCGGTGAATGGAATCTCGTGGTCGAAAAGTTCAAGTCAGGAGAACTTGACGGCCTAATAGGCATGGCTGTCACTCCCGAACGGCAAAAGATATACGGTTTTTCGATTCCCCACAATACTCTGCACATGGCGATCTTTTACAGAAAAGGTTCCAAAGAGCCTACCGTAGATGATCTGAGAGGAGGGGAAATTGTCGTACAAAGGAACGGTGTCATGCACGACTATCTCCTGGAGAACTCTATAACCGATGAGATTGTCGCGGTTGATTCTCCACTTGAAGGACTCAAGTTTCTCTCATCCGGTAAGGGAGATTATGGTCTCTTCGAGAAGTACCAATGTCTCTACTTTGCCAAGGAGAACAAGATCGATAATCTTGAAGCTTCAAGCATCATGGTCTTCGATAGAGATTACGCTTTCGCAACGGCAAAAGACGACTTCGCTCTTCTCAATAAGCTGAATAAGGGCCTCCTACTTGTAAGAGAGAGCGGGGAATACGGCATGATTTTCGAGAAGTGGTTTGGCTCGGCAAACTGGTTCGAACAGAATAAGAGGAATCTGCTGGTGACCGCAGGAATTGTCGTTTTCTTTGCCATTGGTCTGTTTGTCCTCTGGTTCTGGAATCACACTCTTAAAGTACGTGTCAAGGCAAGAACCGAGGAGCTTGAGAAGAAGGCAACTGAAAACGAGCGCCTCAGGGACAAGATAAGAAGTCTCCACGATATTGCCTTCAAGATGGAGAGCTGCACAGAAGAAGAGGAAGTCTATGATCTCATAGTTAGAGCGGCCACCGAAATTCTCAGCTTCGACTATTACAGTCTTGACATTGTCGAAGGAGACTATCTTGTCGCAAAGAGAAACTCGAACAACATCGAAGTCAATTCAAGGGTTCCAAAGTACGAGGGAATTGCTGGAAAGACTTTGAAGACCGGGAAAACGATAATAGTCGATGACGTTTCGAAGGAAATCGATGCAATACCTTCAAGCAATAGGATCAAGGCTGTACTTAGTGTTCCCATCGGCGATTTCGGCGTTTTTCAAACAGTCACAGTTGAGTCCGTGAGCTTTAAACATGAAGATGCAGAGCTTGCCGAGTTGTTGATGCTTCATGCTCTTGGAGCCTTTGAAAAGATCAAGAAGACTAGAGAAATACAGTTCCTTGCTTTCCACGATTCGCTGACTGGTCTTTACAACAGGACCTTCTTAGATGAGGAAGTATCCAGAGTAGACACTTCGAGAAATCTTCCGATTTCCGTAATTTTCGCGGATGTAAACGGGCTGAAGGGTTTGAACGACCGTTTCGGCCATTTCTACGGCGACGATTATCTGAAGACAATATCTCGCACAATCAAGGAATCCTGCAGGCACGAGGATCTAGTTGTTCGATGGGGTGGAGATGAGTTTGTTGTCCTTCTTCTGAGAACAGACACCGAAATGGCAGAGGAAATCGTTTCAAGAATCGAGAAAAATCTGAGCAAGATAGACTGTTTCGCCGTGGAAGCTAGTGTCTCATTTGGAGTAGCCACTAAGAGAGACATGGTAACTGATTTTCATGATGTGCTGAGAAATGCGGAGCTTGCAATGTATTCGAAGAAAAGAGAACTCAGAAGGTAAGAAAGAGTCCAGAAGACCAACCTTTCCAGAAACAACTGGCGATGATTAAGAGTGATTAAAGACGATTATGTCTTCTTTTTTTCTCTAGGCTTCTTATAACTAAGATTTCCTCTGTCATTCAAATTTGATTCGAGTTTGGTCACTTGCTATAATTATAGTGTTTGTACGTACATGTGTACATACGTATGTACAGAACAATCTTATAAGGAGGGTTTTGCTAATGCGCAAAGTACTTATGCTACTTGTCATGGCTTCCATTCTTTTCGGAGCCACATTAGGTTTTGCCGCTTACGAAATTGCTTTTATTGTAAAGGCGACGGATTCTGACTTCTGGCAGTACACGATAGTCGGCGCTAAGAATGCCGAACACGATCTCCAGGGTCTTGTGAATGTCACGGTTTACGGACCTCCGTCCGAATCAGACATCGACAAGCAGGTTGCCATTCTTGAGGACGTTGTCAACAAGAAGCCCGATGCGATTGTTATTTCTTCGACAAGCTCGGAAGCTCCTTCTCTGATTCTTGACGAAGCTTACAAGCAGGGAATCAAGATAATCCTTATTGACAACTTCGTCTATGATACTGGATACAATTCATTCTTAGCGACTAACAACGCCGTTGGTGGCGCCGCTGCAGCCGACAAGCTGGTTGAGGCTCTGAAAGCAAACAACAAGCCTTTGGATGGCAAGGTCGGTCTGATAAGTGCAATGGCCGGTGTCCAAGTTCTCACCGACAGAGATGCTGGGTTTATGAACAGATTGAAGGAAATAGCTCCGAATCTCGAAGTCCTGCCAACGATCTATGTAGACAATGACATTTCAAAAGCGGCCAACGCAGCTGAGGACCTTTTGATAGCTCATTCAGATTTGGTTGGTTTCTTTGCTGACAATAATCACACAGGAATCGGTGTTTCCAGAATCATTGAGCAGAGAGGTCTAGAGGATGAGATAATGGCAGTTGCTTACGACTCAGATCCTTTGGAAATTGAGGCGCTTGATAGTGGAGCACTGAAGGCTCTCATTGTTCAGGACCCCCACGGTATGGGCTACAAGGGTGTTATGTACGCCTTCATGGCCATTCATGGCGAGCCTCTTCCCGAATACTACGACACTGGAGTCTACGTAATTACAAAGGACATTCTTGAAGAGTCTATGGAAATTCTCGATCCATTTTCGAGAAAGAGATATTAATTTCAGCAAGAGCTAATGTACCCAATGGGCAGCGAAAGCTGCCCTTTTTCAGAAATTTCTGCCTACCCCGGAGGTATTTATGAATAGAGACATTCCTTTTAACAGGCGTTTCGATAATACTTTGCTCACTCCAGAATCGAAATGGGAAGATATCGAAAGTTTCGTTGATGAAACACTCGAGTACAACTTCAGAAATGTAGTTGTGCCTTGGTATGCGATCCCGACTTATGTCATTGAAAAAGTCCAGGGAACTGAAGTTGGAATTAATGTGGGTCCAGGAGGCTTTCCGCTCGGAATGATTCCCACTGAGTTGAAAATGAGGGAAATCGAATACTATATTTCTCTCGGAGAGGCGGTTACTGATTTCGACATTGTGATAAACGTATCTGCAGTCAAATCGAGAAACTGGGATCTGGTGAAACGGGAGTTCGTAACTCTTTCCGAGCTTGTAAAGAAAGGAAACAGAATCTGCAAATTCATAATAGAGACCAGCAGATTGACTGAAGAGGAAATAGTCAAAGTGTGTGAATTGATAGTAGACGTTCCAACAATCGACTTCGTGAAGACCGGGACGGGTTTCGGTCCTAGAGCTACTTCTTATCGTGATGTTGAGCTGATTAACTCTGTCGTTTCCGGGAAGAAGCAGATCAAAGTTTCCGGGGGCGTCAGGACTCTCGAGCAGGTCGAGAAATTCATGGAAATGGGAGCTACTGTCTTCGGTTCAAGTTCCAGTGTCTCTATATACAAAGAGTATGAAAAGAAATATGGTGGTTAAAGGAGAGCGATAACATGCCCGAGGAAAAGACCGTAATTGAGCTAGAAGGTATAAACAAGAGTTTCCCTGCTGTTAAGGCTCTTGACAATGTCTTCCTCTCCGTCAAAAACGGTGAGGTGAGAGGGCTTGTGGGAGAAAACGGAGCAGGGAAATCGACACTCATAAAGATAATTACAGGAGCTTATTCGAAAGACTCAGGGACAATGATCTTTGAAGGAAATGAAATTTCCAGGAATTCACCGTTGATATCAAAAGCGTTGGGAATCTACGCCGTTTATCAGGATGTCATGGTCACACCCGATCTTTCCGTGGCAGAAAACTTCTTTCTTGGGCAGCAACCTAAGATTGGTCCATTCATAAACTGGAAGAAGATGTACAAAGAATCAACGGAGTTCCTGGAGAATATCGGTCTGGACATAAACGTCCGCAAAAGCATAAAAGAGTTGAGTATAGCTGAAAGTGAAATGATAACCATATCCAAGGCGCTCTGGCAGAAGCCCAGACTAGTTATCTTTGATGAACCGACCGCCGTGCTCACAAGGAATGAGACGAAAATTCTCTTTCAGATAATAGATGAACTCAAGAATCAGGGAACGGCCGTAATCTATATCTCGCATAACCTTGAAGAGGTCTTTGACATATGTGATACGGTTACAGTCTTGAAGGACGGGGCCACAGTGGGAACTTACACAACGGAAGAGCTTGAAAACGTTGAGAAACTGATCCCTCTGATGGTTGGCAGATCGATTGAGGAGATGTACCACAAAAAAGACACAAAGGCTGGCAAAGAGCTCCTGAGGGTCGAGAACCTTTCCGGAGAGAGATTCGAGAATATCAGTTTCCATGTAAGGGAAGGCGAAGTAGTAGGCTTCTTTGGCTTGATGGGTGCTGGAAGAACTGAGATTGCACGGGCGCTTTTCGGAGCCGATTTTCTTAAAGAAGGAAAGATATCGGTTGAAGGCAAAGACGTTTCGATAAAGACACCGAAGGATGCGCTGATGAAGGGTATTGGCTATCTTCCGGAAGACAGGAGAAAACAGGGAATCTTCTTGCAGCAGGATATAGATTTCAATATTAACATAATTAACTTCGACGAGGTGATGGCGGGTCCTATCATCAACTATGGGAAGGCTCATTCACAGGCAAGAGAGTATATCGACAAGCTTTCTATAAAGATTGGCAGCATCTTCCAGCCGGTTTCCGAGCTGAGTGGAGGAAACCAGCAGAAGGTAATCATCGCTAGATGGCTCTGTAAAAATACAGATGTTCTAATCTTCGATGAACCGACCGTCGGTATCGACGTTGGAACGAAATCGGAAATATACAAACTCTTCGGCGAGATTCTCGCCAGCAACAAGGGGATTGTGCTCATATCCTCCTATCTTCCTGAACTCATGAGCATGTCTGACCGTATATACGTTATCTCTAACGGTAGAATGGCTGGAGAGGTCGACAAGAAAGACTTTTCCGAGGAGTTCTTGCTGACACTTGCAATGAAGAATATTGTTTCAAAAGAAAAAGTGAAGGAGGCGGTCTAAATGGCTGGAAAGAGAGATAGAAAAGTATTTGCCGAAAGAAACCTTCTGATTATTCTGGTTGTGATGTGGGTCTTTCTTGCCATTGCGACGGGAGGGAACTTTTCCTCATGGGCTAACATAACCAATCTTATTAGGCAGTCATCGATAAATGGGGTAGTTGCCATCGGTATGACCCTCATAATCATAACTGGTGGAATAGATCTTTCAGTTGGTTCTATAGTCGGTCTCAGTGGAATGGTATTTGCGATATTTACTTCTACAAGAGGCGAGTTTCAATTTCCGACCTTTGTAGGAATACTCATCGCTCTAGGCATAAGCGCGATAGTTGGGCTGATAAATGCCATCGCAGTTCATGATGGGAAAGTTCCGGCTTTCATAGCAACGCTAGGTATGATGACACTTGTTAGAGGAGTCGTAATGTATATTTCAAGCGGAAGGATGGTTACCGGCGTTCCCAATGAGTACAGGCAGTTTGCCGTCGCAGAATTCTTGGGTCTGCCTGCACTTGCTTGGACATGGATAATACTTGCGGCAATCATGATATTTGTGTTGAAATACACCAAGTTTGGCCGAAATCTTTATGCCATAGGAAGCAACGAAGAAGCGGCAAGGCTTTCAGGTATTAGCGTTCGTCTGAACATGTATTCATTCTACATTGTAGCTGCGATTTTCAGTGCAATAGCAGGTTTGATGCTAGGAACGAGAATGGCTGCAGGAGTGCCGACCGGGGGACAAGGCTACGAGCTCGATGCCATAGCCTCGGTTGTTATCGGAGGAGCAAGTCTAAGCGGAGGAGTAGGTACCGTCCTTGGTACAGCCCTTGGCGCTCTTATTATCCAGACCATAAGAAATGGCGGTAATCTTCTTGGAGTAGATCCATTCATAATGCAGATAGTTATCGGTGCAATAATAATCCTTGCGGTGTTCTTTGACCAGTTCGTCAAGAATAGAAGAAAGGGCGAAGGTCTAAAGAGACTCTTCAAAAAGGCATGATGGGAAATGAAGATAAACAAGTTCTTTCATGTGGCAGTAGAAGTCCCCGATCTCGATAAAGCGCTCGAGTTCTACACAGGTCTTCTCGGGTTGAAACTGGTTAATAGAGAGAAGCTGCCTGAAAAGAGGCTCGAAGTGGCGTTCGTTGCCGGCGAAGGCTGTGAAATCGAACTTATGTGTTACGAAGATAGCAAAGAGAGGGAGTTTGCTCCTGAATCACAATCTCACTTTCAGCACCTTTCTTTTGTTGTAGATGACATTGAAAAGGCAATGGATTACCTTAAGAGCAACGGCATTGAACTCGAATCGACCGATCCTATTACGGTCTTTGACGGAAAGGTTTACTACAACACGTTCAAGGGTCCGGGCGGTGAATTGCTGGAGATCGCGGAAGAGAAGAGACCTAGATAAAATTATTGGATTGTTTGGAGGTTTCAGATGAATAAAGTGACAGTATTCGGTAGCTATGTCATGGATCTCACTACCCTTTCTCCCCATATACCCGTTGTAGGAGAGACGGTCTTTTCCGGTCCCTTCAAGATGGGTCCCGGAGGCAAGGGTTTCAACCAGGCTGTGGCTGCCAGAAAGGCCGGATCTGACGTCAAGTTCATGACGAAGATAGGCAAAGACTTGTTTGCTCCATTCGTGAAGGACGCATTCGATAGATTTGGAATCACAAAGGAGTATCTTCTCGAGTCGGATACTGCCGGAACTGGTGTCGCTCTGATAATAGTAGATGAGAACAATGGAAACAACGCTATTGCAGTTGCGCCAGAGGCGTGCAACGAGTTGACTGTTGAGGATGTTAGAAGGCACAGAGATATCTTCACCTCTTCCAATGTCTTTCTTACCCAGTTTGAAGCGAATCTCGACGCAACCTATGAGGCGATAAAACTCGCCAGGGACTCCGGGGCGAGAGTCTTGCTAAATCCCGCTCCCGTAAAGGAATTTGATCATTCGATCCTAAAATATGTAGACATTATTATGCCGAACGAGATAGAGGCCAGCCTCATGACGGGAATTCCCCTCGATGGAATGGAGTCGATAGAGGCTATAGCGTCTGAATTGAAGAAGTCGGTGGACATTGTACTCATAACTCTTGGAGGTAAGGGAGTTTACTGTCCATCGGTAAATGGAGGACTCGTCCCCGCCTGCAGGGTGAAGACTATTGATACAACCGGAGCTGGAGATGCATTTGCCGGCGTTTTTGCGGCATATCTCTCAAGGGGAGAGAGATTGGAAAGAGCCATCGACTACGCCCGTGCCGGAGCCGCCATTTCCACGACAAGATTCGGCACTTCGCCTTCAATGCCGGAAAGAAAAGAAATCGAAGCTCTCGTTAATGAGATAATCGGGGGCGATAAGAAGTGAAATACGTCATCGCATACGATCTGGGAACTACCGGGAACAAGGCGACACTTTACGGAGTGGACGGAAAACTCCTGGCCAGTTCTTTCTCAGGTTACAAGACCTATCATCCCGGGCCGAATCAGGTAGAGCAAGATCCTCTGGAGTGGTGGGAGTCCGTCAAAGAAACCACCTCGGAGCTCATCGTCAGGGCCGGTGTCAATCCCGAAGAGATAGTCGCTATAAGCTTCAGCGGCCAGATGATGGGAGCCATTCCCGTGGACAGGGACGGAAAGCTCCTTAGAAGAGCCATCATATGGGCCGATCAGAGAAGCGTCGAACAGTCGGCAAGGCTCGAAGAAGTGGGCAATGATTTCGTTTACAGGCTCACGGGATCGAGGATAACGCCGACATACTCCGGCCCGAAGATTGCCTGGATAAAGGACAACGAACCCGAAATATACAATAAGGCACATAAATTCCTGAATGCGAAGGATTACATAGTATCCAGATTCACCGGAGAGTTTGGGACGGACCATTCAGATGCATCTATGACGCTTCTCTTCGATATCAAAAACCTGAAATGGTCGGAAAGACTCGTAGAGGTTCTCGGGCTGGATATGGATAAACTTCCCGCCGTGACCTCCTCAACGAATGTCGTCTCGGAGATACTACCGAAGGTAGCGGAGGAACTTGGACTGTCTAAGAAGACTCTCATAGTCCGCGGAGGCGGAGACGGCGCGTGTGCCTGTCTCGGAGCAGGGGTTGTCAGTCCCGATGAGGCTTATCTCTATCTCGGTTCGTCGAGCTGGGTCAGCACATGCTCCACGGAACCGCTCTTCGATGAGAAATCGAGGACGTTTAACTTTGCTTATCCCATAGAGGGTTTTTATTGCCCCACTGGCACAATGCAAGCAGGCGGAGCCTCTTATCATTGGGCAAAGGATGCTCTCTGTCAGCACGAAGAAGAGAAGGCCAAGGCACTCGGGCTCAGCGCCTTTACAATTATGGACGATCTAATTGACCAGACAAGACCCGGAGCGGGAAACCTAATCTTCCTGCCCTATCTGCTTGGGGAGAGAAGCCCGAGGTGGAACATAAATGCTAGAGGAGCCTTTATAGGACTTTCCTCGACACATAGAAAGGCCGACATGCTGAGGGCGGTGCTCGAAGGTGTGGCCTTCAACCTGAAAATAGTCCTGGATATTCTTGAGACAAAGGGAAAGTTCGACAAGATTCGCCTTATCGGCGGAGGAGCAAAGGGAAGAAACTGGAAACAAATTGTAGCCGATATATTCGGAAAGACGGTTACCGTGCCGGAGTATCTTGAAGAGGCAACGTCAATGGGAGCGGCTATTATTGGAGCTGTTGGAGCTGGAGAGATGACGTTCAAGGAAGCGTCTAACTTCGTGAGGGATGTTCAGTTCATCGAATACGACCCAGAAAATCACAGGTACTACGAAAGACTTTTCGATGTTTTCGATAAGGCCTACAGTTCGCTCATAGAAACCTATGAAGACCTTGCAAAACTGAGACCGTATTCGAATTAGCCTATTTGCCTCTCGAGTACCGCGAAGAAGGATGTGATTTCATAATGCTTTTTAATGCAGACAGAAGAATAGCCCTTGATAGAGCGAGTCCGGTTCCTCTCTACTACCAGATTTGTAGAATAATCTCGGATTATATGAAGGAACCGGGCGCCGTTGGTAGAAAACTTCCAACGGAAGAAGCTATGATGAAAGCGTTTGACGTCAGCAGGGCGACCGTGAGGAGAGCCTTGCAGGCCCTGGAAAGCAGCGGACAGATCTCCAGGTCTCGGGGAAGAGGAACTATCGTAACGAACAACGCTTCTCAGGAGCAGCTTACAACTATCCGAAGCTTCACTGAACAGATGAGGCTCGAGAGCCATGTGCCGATAACTAAGGTTGTTGAGGTAAAGAAAGTCAAGGCAGGTCCGGACATGGCGAGAATTCTCCACGTCTCGGAAGACGAAGAGTTGCTTCAGGTTACGAGACTGAGGGGAAATGAGTCTTACTTTCCTCTTGCTCTCTTCATATCATTTCTCACGTCTAGATCAAACCTTACTGGAGAAGAGAACTTTGAGGGTTCTCTTTATGAACTGATGGGAAATAAGGGAACTGCCGTCGTCGAGGGAGACGCGATCATAGAGGGACGGCTCGCCGAGGGAAGAATAGCAAAGCTTCTGAAGATAGAAGAGGGAGCGCCGATCCTATATTACGAAAGAGTAGGCTGCACTGCCCTGGGTGAGCATGTTGAGCTGGTGCAGTGCTGGTACGAAGCAACCCACTACAAATTCCGGATACATTTGACTACAAAGATTTGAAGGGAGCGATAATTATGAAGAAAAGCGGAATTCTGAATAAAGAGATATGCAATCTTATAGGTTCGATGGGCCACACAGACTTACTGGTAATATCTGACTCCGGACTTCCTATTGCCTCAGACAGATACAGGATAGATGTCAGTATTGTAGGCGGAAAGCCAGGGGTCTTCGATGTTCTAGATCCCGTGCTGGAAGAGCTTGAAGTTGAAAAGGTAATCTTCTCTGAAGAGATGAAGACCGTTAGTCCAAAATGCCTAGAAGATACTTTGAAGCACCTGCTCGAAGGCATAGAAGTGGAATTCGTTCCCCATGTCAGGTTCAAGGAACTCACCAACACTCAGTCTAAAGGAGTAATCAGAACCGGCGAGCAGATTCCATACTCCAGTATCATTCTCGTTGGCGGGGTAACCTATTGATGATCCGTTTACAACTTGCAAACGACACTCACATAAAGGCCAGCTTTCTAAAGACCGCCAAAGAAGTCGCGGATTATATAGACATTCTCGAAGTCGGTACGCCTGCCGTTCTTGCTCACGGTGCGGCTCTGGTAAGAGAGATAAGCGAGATCCTTCCCAATCATGAGATTCTCGCAGATATGAAGATTGTAGATGGAGGTTATCTCGAAGCGACGATGGCTTTTGAAAACGGGGCTGATATCGTGACGGTTCTTGGATTCGCTTCTTTCAAAACGATTTCGGAAGTCAGAAAAGCTGCCGACCAGTTTGGCGGAGAGCTAATGTTGGACACTATAGAGATTTCTGATCTCCAATCCTTTGCCGAAAAGGTCTCTCCGCTATCACCGGATTACGTATGCATCCACACCTCTGCCGATCTGAGCGGTGTGGGAGAGAGCATGCACCTTCTCGAATACGCGAAAAAGATCGAAATTATCCGGAGGGTCCTTCCAGAGGCAAAGATCGCCGTTGCTGGCGGAATATCTCCCGACAATCTCTCCCATGTCTTCCCCTTGAAGCCCGACGTAGTGATTGCCGGAAGATCGATATGGGAAGCAGCCGATCCTGCAAGAGTGGCATCGGAGATAAAGAAGCGACTGGAGAAGGGCTCATGAAATTCGAAAGTACGCTTGATGTTGTTATTGACGAGATTAGATCCGTCCTGTCCGGAGTTACGGATGAATCGATCGAAGAGCTCTCCGAGAGAATTCTAAAGGCAAGAAGAGTTTTTCTCTTTGCGATGGGCAGGTCTGGCCTGGCGATCAAGGCCTTCGCGATGAGGCTTATGCATCTGGGATTGAAGGTCCATGTTGTTGGAGAAGTAACCAGCCCCTCTTTGGGAGAGGGAGACCTCTTAATCGTTGGATCCGCTTCGGGGGAGACTCCTTCTGTGGTTCTTAACAGCGAGAAGGCCCGAAAACTTGGAGCCGGAATAGCTTCTATAACTGCCAGCAAGGAATCTACAGTGGCGGGATTCAGCGATGTGGTTATTACGATCCCCACGAAGACGCCGAAAGTGCCAGACAGGACGGGCGTCTCTTCGGTTCAACCGATGGGGAATCTATTCGAACAATCACTGTTGATTCTAACGGATATCATTGTGATGAACTTAATGGGGAAATTGAGCATAGATTCGGAAATGATGTTCAAGAACCACGCAAATCTCGAATAAGGGAGGCGAGACAATTGAAGTACAAAAAAGTGAAAAAGATAGAAGAGAAGCTATCGGCACTCGGTTACGGTTGCTGGGGAGTATCCGGCCCCTCTTTCTGGGATGGAACGACCGACGAAGATTCGATCAAAACAATCCAGAGGGCAATTAGCGGTGGCATAAACGTTTTCGATGTGGCGCCCGTGTACGGTTTGGGACACGCTGAGGAGGTACTTGGAAAGGCAATGAAAGGCTCGAGGGATAAGATCTTTGTCGCAACAAAGTGTGGCCTTCTCTGGGATGATCAGGGAAGAACGAGAAACTGCCTGAAGCCGGAGAGCATCCGCAAAGAGATAGAGGATAGTCTCAGAAGACTTGGAACTGATCACGTGGATCTTTATCAGCTTCACTGGCCAGATCCCGAAGTCGAGATCGAAGAGACAATGGAGACCATGGTTCAGCTGAAGAAGGAAGGAAAGATAAGATACATAGGTCTTTCTAATTTCTCCATCGCTGAGGCTAAGAGAGCTATGAAAGTGGGAGAGGTCAGCAGCATGCAGGGTCTCTACAACATGCTCGAAAGGAACCCAAAGAGCTACCATAATATTCCGCTCGATTACAGGGTTGAAGAGGAAGTCCTTCCCTTCGTTCTGGAGAATGGAATGGCCTTTCTGCCATATAGCCCGCTCTTCCAGGGACTCCTGGCTGGAGCGATAAGCGACAAGAAGAAGTTCAGCGAACACGACGTGCGGGCAGCAAATCCGAAGCTAAATTCACCTGAGTTCAAGAAATACTACGAGGTCGTCGTGGAACTGAACAGGCTGGCGCATGAGATAGGGAAGCCTCTGAGTCACATAGCCATCAACTGGCTTATCAGAAATGAAGCAGTGACATCGGTTATTGCGGGCGCTCAGAAGGTCGAACAGATAGAGCAGAATCTCGGCGCCGTCGAATGGGATATGGACGACGGACTATACGAAAGGATAGAAGAGATAGTCTCCGGTTCAAATCTAGAGCTGTAGGGGGTGTCTATGTGAAAGCCGCGTTTGTAAAATCGCCGTTCAAATTCGAGGTCCGGGACGTAGATCTTCCCCCTCTGAAACCGAATGATGTACTGCTGAAGATAAAGGCCTCGGGAATCTGCGGAACAGATCTTCACACAGCAAGAACTGAAGCCAAGGATTGGCAGACTTTCGGCCACGAGATAGTCGGCATTGCGGAAGAGGTCGGTTCAAATGTTGAAAATGTCAAGGTCGGACAGAGCGTGCTGGTAGAAAGCGGCTCCTTTTGCGGGACTTGTGAGGACTGCAGAAACGGGCGAGTGGATCTCTGCCATGACAGAGCACCCAACGTCTTCATAAGGGCCGAGAAAGAGAATCTCACGATGGGCTTTGCCGAGAAGGTAATAATCGATAAACAGAATGCGGTGCCATTCGAAGGAGTCCCATACGAAGAAGCCTCTCTCGTCGAGCCAATGGGAGTTGCGCTTGACCTCACATACACGGTCGACCCCAAGCTGAACGACGACGTGCTCGTCGTTGGTCTAGGCCCGATCGGTCTCATGGCCGTTCAGATAGTCAAGGCCATGGGAGCAAGAAGAGTCTTTGTCGCCAACCATTCAAGATCTAAGATAAGAATAGATGTCGCAAAGAGCTTCGGAGTGGAGGATGTCATACTGGTCGACAAGACCCCGATCGGCTCCTACAAATTCCCCAAGGGCGGCGTGAATAAAGCTCTCGTCACCGCACCGCCGTATGTAATTCCCGAAGTTCTCGACGTCATGAATTTTGGAGGAGTCGTCGGCTTCATCGGAATTGATTACGGTGAGGGACGGTTCATAAAGTTCGATGCCAACAAGTTCCACTTCAACAAGCTTCAGCTTAGAGCCTCACATGCAGTTCCGGCTCTTTACTTCCCAAGATGCGTAGAAATGATAAAGAGCGGAGCAGTAAATGTGAAACCTCTGATTACCGATACCTTCAAACTGGAAGATATCGGCGAGATGATGGTCAAGGCAGAGAATGAGAAAGACAAAGTAATCAAAGCCGTAATGCTAGATTGAGAATTAATGCAAAGGCCTGCCGAACGGCGGGCCTTTTTCTTTGAGATCACAAAAAACCTCAGATGTCAGAGGTGTGAGGAAAGAGGTCAGAAAACAAAGATCCTTCTGAGGACCTACACATTTCGTCATGCTGGATCCAGAGCCGTCCTTGGTCCTTTGTCCCAGATCATGAACCCGTCCTTCGAAGAACAGTTGCAAGTTGCCTGTTCCAAGTTGCAAGCCCTAGAGTAAAGAAACGTCAGATACCTCGTTCTGAACATGAGGTCCGTTCTTGACGTACACACACACCCCGTCGACGAATGAGCCGTCGCCACCACTCTCGAGAGGGGATCAAAGAGCTTTTCAAGATCCCAGATCCTTACCTGTCCTCTTTGTTTTTCCCTTCTCTCTACTCCCTGAATAAATGCCTTGACCAAGAACGAAGAACAGATCCTCGCTCTGGAACGAAGAACAAATTCTTTTTCTTGGACGGGCAACCAAGGACGGTTCCTCACAGTCTTGCAACTTGCAACATGGCACTTGGAACTGTTTTGCCCTGCGTTCAGCGTCTCTTAGCGAGCGGCAAGCGGCTCTTATCGGCGAACGGAGAACCGTTCAACGGCGAACCAGTTTCTCTTGCTCTTCCTACAACGAACCCGCTACCCCGAACCACTGTTTCTCGAAAACCCAGATCCTGAACAGGAGCACGAGGATGACAAAATAAGTTCGTTCTGATCAGATTCGCCTTCTTCTCGGTCTCTTGTTCTTCTTACAACTCAGAACTTGGAACTTGCATCTTGCAACTAATTTTCTGCTCTTCAAACCTCTCCCCCCTGTCCTTTGACCTCGGTTTTATGCAGCCAGCAGGCGACTGTATGGCCCTCAGCCACCTCGAAGTTGCCGGGCATTTCTTTACTGCAGATGTCCATTTTGTAGGGGCATCTAGGGTGAAACGGGCATCCAGACGGTGGATTTATCGGGCTAGGGGGTTCCCCTTCCAGTCTGATGTTCTGAAGTTTCCGGTTCTCGGGATCCCAATTTGGAATCGAAGCCATAAGTGCCTTTGTGTAAGGGTGAGCGGGGTTATTGAAAAGCTCCGTTGCTTCGGCAGTCTCCACGACGTTCCCCAGATACATCACCATTATTCTGTCGCTCATGTGGTGCACGACGTCTAGGTTGTGTGAGATAAAGATGTAGGACATCTCGCTTTCGTCCCTCAACTCCTGCAACAGGTTTATTATCTGACTCTGAACGGAAACGTCGAGGGCAGAGGTGGGTTCATCGCAAATAATCAACCTCGGTCCAACCGAGATCGAACGGGCTATCGCGATCCTCTGCCTCTGTCCCCCGGAAAACTCGTGAGGGTAACGCTGGGCGTATTCGGGATAGAGGCCCACTTTCATCAGAAGCTCTCCCACATAATCCTCTGCTTCATTCTTGGATAAGAGGTTGTGTGCCTCGATCGGTTCCCTTATAATATCCCTTACCGTCATTCTGGGGTTAAGAGAATCGAAGGGATTCTGAAAGATCATCTGAACATCTCGTCGAAACTTCGAGCGCACGTTCTTTCCAAATCCTTTTGTTATGTCGTGTTCTTCTCCGTTTTCGTCATGGTAGACTATCTTCCCGCCGGTCGGCTCGTAGATCTTCACTATCGTCCTGCCCAGAGTGCTCTTTCCGCAGCCGGACTCCCCAACTACTCCGATTGTCTCTCCCCTGTTTATCTCAAGGGTAACCGACTGCATTGCCCTTACATGGCCGACAACCTGGAGGAAGACGCCGGCCTTTATCGGAAAGAACTTCTTAAGTCCTTCGGTAGAAAGTATCTTCATTTTTCAGATCCCTCCTCGAAAAGCCAGCAGGCAGCAGTGTGGCCGTCACCAACATAGAATTCGGGCGGATCTTTCTCTCGGCAGATCTCCATCGAGTGAGGGCATCTCGGATTGAATCGACAGCCCTCTGGAAACTCATATGCCCTGGGAACGTATCCTTCGATGTAAGGCAGTTTCTTTCCCTTGAAGGATCTCATCACTCTGGAGTTCAGCAAGCCCTTTGTGTAAGGATGAGAGGGGGATGAATAAAGCTCATTCACCCCTGCCTTCTCGACGATCTTTCCGGCGTACATGACGTGAACCCTGTCGGCCAGTTCGGCAACTACCCCGAGATCATGGGTGATGAAGATTATCGAACTGCCGAATTCGCCCTGGAGCTCTCGCATAATGTTTAGAACCTGTGCCTGTATTGTGACATCCAGTGCGGTGGTTGGTTCGTCGGCGATGATTATCTCTGGATTTGTTATTAGGGCCATCGCAATCATTATTCTCTGTAGCATGCCGCCGCTCATTTCGTGGGGATACTCCTTGTATCTCTTCTCGGGTTCAGGAATGTTGACTCTGCGTAGAATCGAAATAATCTCCTCATATGTTCTGCCTTCGTTCCATGGCATGTGAGCTCTTGCCACTTCTGTCAGTTGGTATCCTATGGTGAAGAGAGGATCGAAAGTCGACATCGGTTCCTGGAATATCATGCTGATTTCTCTGCCCCTGATGTCTCTGTATGCACTGTTTGGAAGTCCAACTAGATTCTTATCCTTGTAGAAGATCTCTCCTTCAACCTTTGCGGGAGGAACCTTGATAAGACCAAGTATAGTCTGTACGGTCACGCTCTTTCCACAGCCTGACTCTCCGACCAGAGCTAGAATCTCTCCCTTTTCAAGGTTGAAACTGATGTCGTCTACGGCCTTGACCAGACCATCCGGAGTTCTGAAATACGTCTTTAGATTCTTGACTTCTAGGATTGTGCTCATACTTTTTCCACCGCCCTGTAAGGATCAACGGCATCTCTTAAGGCATCTCCGACGAAGTTGAAGGAGAGGACCGCGACGATTATGAAGATTCCAGGAATCATCAGCCAGGGATGAGCCTCTAGTTCAGATAGGGACTGCGCCTGTTTCAACAACAATCCCCAGCTGGTCATAGGTTCCTTTATGCCAAGGCCAAGAAAACTGATTGCGCTCTCGCCCAAAATCATTCCCGGTATTGAAAGAGTCGAAACGACTATTAGATAGCTGATCGTGTTTGGGATGAGGTGACGAGTTATTATCTTCATGTTCGATACACCGGATACTTTGGCAGCCAGAATAAACTCTTTCTCTCTAAGGCTCAAGACCATCCCCCTCACAACACGAGCAACCCCCATCCAGCCTATTAGCGACAGAACGATTACGATTCCGAAGTAAACCCACGTGCTCGGCCACTGCGGGGGCAGTATTGTAGCAAGAGCCAGCCATAGAGGTATTCTCGGGAAAGATCTCAGTAGCTCTATGAAACGCTGTATCAGGATGTCGATAGTTCCGCCATAGTAACCGGAAAGGGCCCCTACGATAGCACCAATAAAAACGCTTATCAGGGTGCCCACAAGGCCCACGGTCATCGACACCTTGCCTCCTACAAGGACTCTAGAGAAGAGATCTCTTCCAAACCTGTCTCCTCCAAAGAGAAGTATCATTGCCACATCCGATGACTCCTCGACTCCAAACAGATGAAGATCGGTCTTAAAAAGCCCCCAGAAAGTGTATTCTTCACCCCTTACGAAGAGCTTTATCGGTACTACGTTGCTCTTGTCTTCAGTGAATTCCAGTCTATAGGTAACGGGATTTCTGAGCTTGGTCATTCCGTACACGAAGGGGCCCCGCCATTTTCCCTCTTCGTCGAAGAAACGGATTTTCGAAGGAGGAGCGTACACGAAGTTTCTATGCGCCGTTATGTAGTTGTAAGGAGCTATGAAATCGGCGAATATAACCAGTAAGTACATGATCGAAAGAGCAATAAGCCCAATGACTCCCAATCTATGCTTAAAAAAGTTTCTTGCGATTCGTTCTTTAGTGCTCTGCATGTCAGCTCATCCTTATCCTTGGATCGAGAACGGCTAGAGCAATGTCTGCAAGAAGATTCCCGATCTGGGTTATGATGGCTATGAACATCAAAAATGTCATAACTAAGTATTGATCGTGATTAAGAAGCGCATTGTAGAAGAAGGGTCCCATTGTCGGAAGGTTCAATACGATAGCGGCGATGATAGTTCCGCTGAACACGTTCGGTAGCTCCGTTCCGGCTATGCTGACCATAGGATTTAGGGCGTTCTTGATTGCGTGCTTTCTAACGGTTTTCTCATCGAGACCGTGGGCTCTAAGGGAAGTAACGAAAGGAGAAGAGACCACATCGAGCATGTTTCCGCGCATTACCCTCATAAGCCCAGCCAAACCGCTCATCCCAACGACTATGAGAGGGACCCAAATGTGTTTCAGAAGGTCTACAAGTTTTGCCAGACTGAAGGGCGCCCCGACAAACTGGGGCGAAAAGAGGCCCCCTATTGATGTCGCCCCCATCTGCAGCATTAGATACATCAAAATTAGAGCCATGAAAAAATCAGGTATGGAGACTCCTATGAAACCAATAACGGTTAAGGTGTAATCCCCAAATGAATATGGATGTAGCGCCGAATAGATGCCCATAGGAACTGCAAGAATCCACTGGAATACAATCGCCCCAAGTGCAATAAATACAGTCCAACCCATGCGTTCCCATATCAACTCTCCAACAGGTCTCTGGAAGGCGAAAGAGTATCCAAAGTCTCCGCGGGTGACGATTCCCTTTATCCAGTTCCAGTATCTGACATGTGCGGGTTCGTCTAGGCCGAGGTTCTTTCTAAGCAGTTCGATCTGTGCCGGTGAGATTCTCGGATTATCAAGGTACTGGCTTATGAAATCGCCCGGCTGAAGCTCGGTAATCACGAAGCAGATCACAGATATGAAGAACATCATTGGAATCATGATAAGCAATCTTCTTGCGATAAAAGACCACATGACCTTCCTCCAGAGAAGTAAAGCGGGAGGAGAATCTCCTCCCGCAAATTAAGCGCCTATTTCTTAAATACAGTCCAGGAAGCGTAAGAGAGAAGACCCTCTTCGTTCTGTTCGACATTTCCAAGAGACTTGTTGGCAGCATAAAGATTCATACCTTTACACACAAATATCACGGGCAAGTACTCTGCGTAAATCTCCTGCCATTCGTCGTAGAAGGTCTTTCTGACTGCGTGGTCCATTGCGACTTGACCGAGCTCAAAGAGCTCATATACTCTCTTCTCCCAGTCAAGCATGTTCTCGAATATTGGAAGATTTGTCTCGGGATCCCTTGTTGTTCTGTGCCAGTAATACAGTTGTGTGCCCGGCTGCCATATGGCCTTTCTCAACTGAGGATCGGGTTGGTTTCCGAATGCCCTGATTCCAACTTCGAAACTACCTGCACCGAACATCTGGCCGGTAAGAGAACTATCAAGTATCTGCAGGTTTACCTTAATTCCTATGCTAAGTAGATCCTGGGAGTATATGTAGGCGATATCCTGATATTCTTGAGGAGCGCTCTGAAGAGTCAGGACGAACTCGAACTTGCTTCCGTCCGGGTACTCTCTCAGACCATCACCGTTGACGTCCTTGAAGCCTAATTCGTCAAGGAGCCTTGCTGCTTCGGCAAGGTTGAAAGGTCTGCGAATCTCTTCGATCTTTGGATTGTAGAAGGCCTTGTTCGAAGGAAGCACAGGCACTCCTCCAAGAACGGCCAGTCCATTGTAAACCTCATCGATAATTCTCTCTCTGTCCAGAGCATACTCCATTGCCTGGCGGAACTCGGTGGTTCTGAAAACCTCTCTGAGTTTCGGGTCCTCGGCATCGAAATTGAAGGCAATATGAATCGGGCTTGGAGTAGGCTGAGTGGGCTCGGCAAGGAAAACTCTGAATGGACCACCGGCAAGTTCTCTCTCCTTCAGTATTGGGAAGTCATTTCCCGAGACGGCCATGTAATCAAGCTCGCCGGCCATGAACTTCGCCAGTCTTACCTGAGCGTCACTCACGATAACGTATTCAACCTTGTCGACATATGGCAGTTTGTTTCCGTGAGAATCGACCTTCCAGTAATTGGGGTTCTTCGTCATAACTACTTTCTGATCGATTATGTATTCCGAAAGAACGAACGGACCGTTTGCCGGGATCTCGCTTGGAGGAGTGTTTGTCAGCCATAGATCATTAACGGAGTCTGGCCTGTCTTTGTCTATCTTGTCCTCAAGCGCATGTGAGGGGTAGATATAAGCGTGCGAGAGAACGGTGAAAAAAGCTGCGTAAGGTGCGGGAAGAATCGCTTTGACCGTTCTGTCGTCTACCTTCACCCACTTTATGGGCTGAGCTTCGATCGTGAAGCGGTCAACCGAGTTTCCCCTTGCGACCGGGTTCATGATGAAGTACTTGAAGGTGAAGATTACATCGTCTGCTGTAAGGGGCACCCCATCTGACCATTTCACATCTCTCAGATGAAAAGTGACCTCTTTGTTATTCTCCGAAACGTCCCAAGACTCTGCCAGGGCCGGTCTGATTGCTGATGTAACGGGATGAGCCTCTACAAGTCCCGTTAACATCTGACCCACCACCGTGTATGCGTTGTTGTCAAGGGTTCCGTAGAAGTTGAATGATTGGGGAGATCCGGTAAGCGCTAGATATAGAGTACCTCCCATCTTAGGATTTGGATCCGGTGTAAGCAGAGTATCTTCCACAAATGGAGCTGCCATTGACATGGCGGTGAAAAGAACTGCGAGAACTAACAGAAAGATTCGCCTCACTGTAAAAACCTCCTTTTTGTTTTCTCTCCCGTCAGGGAGATCAAGGTAAAGCCAGTTTTCCTAGAACAACTCTCTTTCTCGCTCCCGTTACAGATGGAACGTTTGCTTCTACCCCGTTAAAGAACTCCTGAGCTAGAACTGCCATGCCCATCGCTTCCTTTGCCTGTAAGAAGGTTCTGTCAGGCACTTCTACATCAAAGCCGCTCAGTTGTTTAAGGTCCTCGATCATAACGGGGTTAAGGGCTCCTCCTCCCGTAACTACGATTCTTTTCCCCAAAGGTAAATATGAATTGATGCTTTGAACTAACTGGAATACGCTGAACCTAACGAGTGTTCTAACAAGGTTTTCCGGAGAGGAGACGGAGATCCCCTCCAGGAAGGCTTCGTTGTAGACCTCTCTTCCCGTCGATTTCGGGGGTTTCCTCTCAAAATATTTTCGGTCTCTCCCTATTAGAGCGTCGAGTATCTCGCTGTTCACAGAGCCCCTGGTCGCGATCTTGCCGCCTTTGTCAAACTCCTTGTTGAAATTCCTTTTTACTACTAGATCTATCAGGCAGTTGGCTGGACCTGTGTCAAAGGCCTTCACGTCTTCAAGTTTCTCAGCCACATAAGTTACGTTCGCTATTCCACCTAGATTTACTGCGTAGATGCCGCTTTCAAAATAGATCCAATCGAAATAAGGGATGATAGGTGCTCCCTCTCCACCGAAAACCATGTCCTTCTTTCTGAAATCAAAGACAACCGGAAGGCAAGTCTCAGAAGACACGATATCCGCTTCGCCAATCTGAAGAGTGGCATGCACCGCAGGGTCGTGGTAAACGGTCTGTCCGTGGTATGCGATTGCCTCAACTTTGACTTCTGTCCTATCTAGAAAGGACTTGATTGCGTTTGCGTGCTTTTTCCCGATGAGGAAGTTCATCCAATTTACTCTGTCTACACCCGAAAGCGACGGGTCGAAGGTTCTTACTATCTCATCCTGGAGCCGGGATTCGAACTGAACGGAAGAATGCTCGAGAAGCTTCACCTTCATGGACTTACCGCTCCCGGAGCAATTCACAATGGCAAGTTCCAAACCATCGGCCGACGTTCCCGACATGACTCCGAGAATGTTTCTTGAATAGCTGGAGAGAAGATCTCTTATCTCATTCCAGATCATCCGAGGCTCCCAAATATGAGGTTGTGTAAGCGCCTTCTGATTCTTTGCATTTGAGGTATAGTGTCTCTCCGGCTGATGTTCGTTCGGTTGGAGAGAAGAACAACGAATAGCCCCGTGGCGGGATCTGCCCATATTGAAGTCCCTGTGAATCCGGTATGACCAAAGGCCTCTTCTCCGAGCATGTCACCTGCACTGGAGCCCCTTGCGGGTGCCATCCAGCCTAGATGCCGTTTGCTTTCTCCAATTGATACTGTTTCAGAGATGAACGTTTCAAAGACCCTCGAAGGTACAAGTCTCGCATACATTAGACTGGAGACGAACCTGAAAAGATCTTCCGCCGATGAAAAAACGCCGGCATTTCCGCTTACTCCACCGAGATAATATGCTAGTTCGTCATCCGGCAAACCCCTTAGAACCTTTCCTTCCCGTTCGCTTGTCGGTGCCACGTGATCGAGGTCCTTCGGCAGATATGAGGTCGAATTCATCCCGAGCGGTTCAAAAACCTCCTTTGAACAGAACTCGTCGAATTTGATGGAGGTGACTTTCTCGACAACGGCCATGAGAGTTATGAAATTAAGACATGAATAGTTTATTTTTTCCATTGGTCCAGACTCTGGCTCTAGTGAGATTATGGAATCCAGCAACTCCCTTCCCTTGATTTCTCGCCAAGCTTCAGAATAGGGCTGCATCCCCGAGGTATGGGTTAGCAGATGGAAAATTGAAATTCCCTTCTTTGATTCGGGTACATCGAAGAAATCTCCAAGTGTATCCCAGAGAGAAAGCTCTCCACGCGAGACGAGAAGCATTATCGCGCTTGTGGTTGCAACCACCTTGCTTAAGCTCGCGATGTCGTACACCGTTTCAAGTGTCGTGGGAATATTGTCGTCTACCGCGATGAATCCGTAGGCCTTCTTGTAAAGGACCTCGGTATCCTTCCCTACTAAAACTACGGCTCCCGGGTACACTGCTTTTTCAATACCGCACGAGACTATTTCATCAACTTTATTCCAGATCAAAATGAACCTCCTTATGTTTTACGTTAACCGTCAACGGTCCGCCGTCCGGGAAAAGCAGTTGCAGGTTCTTAGTTCCAAGTTGCAAGCCGCAGGCCCGAAAAAAACGTCAAACGCCGTCATGCTGGAAGCAGAGCCGTCCTTGGTCCTTCGTCCAAGAACATGGACCCGTCCTTCGAAAGAGTAGTTGCAAGTTGTCAGTTCCAAGTTGCAAGCTCTAAAGTAAAGAAACGTCAGATAACTCGTTCTAAACATGAGGTCCGTTCTTGATGTATTCAACACACCCCGTCGACGATGGAGCCCTCTCGAGAGGGGAGTAAAGAGCTTTTCAAGATCCCAGATCCTTACTTGCCCTCATTGCTTTTCCCTTCTCTCTACTCTCTGAATAATGGTTTGACCAAGAACGAAGAACAGATCCTCGCTCTGGAACGAATAACAGGTTTCCCTTGCCAAACGGATAACCGCTCAACGGCGAACCAGTTCCTTTGCTCTTCCTACCACGAACCCGCTACCCCGAACCACTGTTTCTCGAAAACCCAGATCCTGAACAAGAGCACTTCAGGATGACAAAATAAGTTCGTTCTGATCAGATTTGCCTTCTTCTCGGTCTCTTGTTCTTATTACAACTAAGAACTTGGAACTTGCAACTGATCCTATGCTCTTCCAACAGCAATGCTAACCCATTTTCGCTATGTATACAAGTTTTTCCTGGCACACTTATACGGAACTACAGTTGAATAAGATCGATGAGCAACGGAATCGAAGGTTATGTATATTCATACTATACAAATAGATAATTGACAATACAAGTCTCCAGAATTTAGAATGGTAGTGTATCCATAATTAAGGAGCAGATGAAGATGAATCTAGATGAAGCCGTAGGACGGCTCTTTCTGATTGGAATCCCGGGTCCTGAGATTGATAGCGAGACCGAAAGGACACTTCGAGAAGTGAAGCCCGGGGCTATTATTCTCTTCTCGAAAAATATCGTTGATTCAGCACAGATAAGAGACTTGGTCGATGAAATTGAAAGAGTTCTTGGATACAAGCCTGCAATAGCTATAGATCAGGAAGGCGGAATCGTAAGCAGACTCAGGGAGGGCTTCACCGTTTCTCCGGGTGCGATGGCGATAGCAGCTACCGGAAATGTTGAGAATTCATCAATTGCTGGGAGAATTATGGCTAGAGAGATGAACGCCATAGGTGTGAACTGGAATCTCGCTCCCGTTGTCGATATAAACTGCAATCCCAAAAACCCGGGAATTGGCATTAGAAGCTTTGGCGATTCTCCTGATCAGGTGATAGCATATGCGAAAGCCTTTGTCGAGTCAATGAAAATCGAAGGAGTAATGAGCTGTCTAAAACATTTTCCAGGTAAGGGGAGGGTAGATGTAGATGCTCATCTAGATCTTCCCACTCTTGATGTACCGTTTTCCACGCTCGACTCTTGCGAGCTCAGGCCATTCAGGGAGATTACGGCAGATTCATTTATGCCTTCTCATATATACTTTCCTCAGCTTCAAGCCAATCGAGTTCCGGCTTCCATGTCGAAGGAGATCTTGACAGACCTCGCTCGTGGCGTACTGAACTATGAGGGGGTTCTTGTTGCAGATGATCTTGGTATGGGGGGTGTGAGCAATTATTTCTCACCCGAGGAGGCTGCCATCGAAGGCCTCAAGAACGGGATGGACTACCTTACATACTGCCACGAACCGGAAATTCAGAGGAGAGTTAAGAGGTATTTGACAAGGAAGATCGAAAGATTCTCCGAGCTAGAAGCCCGACTGCAAGAGTCGCTAAAGAGGGTGGAGAGTTTCAGGATGAAGGCGGTAGCATCTGCGAGAAACTCGCTTGATGAGATCTCTTCCTCTGAAAATCAGAGAGCGATGCAGGAGATCTCAGACAAATCTATAACAGCTATTCTCAACGATGAGTCTCTCCTACCTCTGCCTCTCAGCAGTGTAAGCGCTATTTACTCTGTGAGACTGTCTAGATTAGTTCAGGTAGAGGACGGTCCTCAAAGAGGTGTCCCCGCAGTTGCAAGGGAGATTGCTCAGATGATCGATTGCCCGGTGATCGACTATGCAGCTGGAATGACAGTTGAAGAAGCAGATAAGTTGGCTTTAAGTGCCCCGGGAAAGGGTATAAGATTAGTCTTCACAGAGAATGCTCATCTCAATGATGGACAGAGAGAATTCCTCATAAGGCTTTCGCAGAGAACGGGAAGAACACTGGTAATAGCTTTGAGAAATCCATACGATGCTTTCATAAAAGGTGTGAACAACTGCGTTCTAAGTTATGGTTACGAAGGAGTTTCGCAGAGGAGTATCCTTAAGGTTATTAAGGGAAGGATAGCTGCCGAAGGAAGACTCCCGGTTAGCATACCGCAGGAGGTCTGAGATGAAGTTTGATAAGCTGGAAACAGAGGGAGCAAATCCCAGGACAAAGAATCTGGATGAACTATCGACGTACGAGATGCTTAGAATAATGAATGAAGAGGATGCAACGGTTCCTCTATCAGTGAGAGATGTCCTGAAAGAAGTCGCTTCTGCGGTTGAGCACTGCGTGAACTCCATTGAATCAGGTGGGAGAATCGTCTATGCCGGTGCGGGTACTAGCGGTCGACTAGGAGTACTGGATGCGGCAGAAGTCGTTCCGACTTTCGGCGTTTCCAAAGATCTCTTTGTAACACTCATGGCAGGAGGTCAGGAAGCTTTAGCCAACCCTGTCGAACACGCTGAAGACAGCACTGAACAAGGCGAAATGGAGGCAATAAAGGTCGGAATATCGCGAAAAGACGCCGTGATCGGAATTTCGGCATCGGGGAGAACGCCGTACGTGGAGGGTGTTCTTAAGTATGCGAGAAAGCAGGGAGCCAAAACGATCATAATTTGTAATGTTGGAAAACCTTATCTCGCGGAGTTTGCTGATGTGACAATAGCGGTAAGAACAGGTCCTGAAGTAGTAACCGGCAGCACGAGATTGAAGGCCGGTACGGCTCAGAAGCTGGTTCTTAATATGATCAGCACTATCACTATGGTAAAGGTTGGCAGAGTCTTTGGGAACTACATGATAGGGGTGAAGATTCTCAATCGAAAGTTGGTCGATCGAGCAACTAGAATAATTTCTGAGATTAGCGATCTCTCTTATGAAGAGTCCGAGAAGATATTGGAGGCCTCCGGTAGGGAGGTCCCTCTCGCGATTCTCATGGCTCTTACGGGTCTCGGAAAAGAAAAGTGTGAAGACTCTCTCAAACGCAACAGGGGCCATGTGCGCTCGGCTCTCAAAGAACTCGGAGGAGTGAATTGAGAGAAACCGGTACACCGGTTTACTACCGGATTTATAAGGAACTGAAGCGTCGAATAAGTAAGGGGGTCTATTCGAAGAAGATTCCAACCGAAAAGGAGCTCTGCAATGAATTCAGCGTCAGTAGGCTTACTCTTAGAAGAGCACTTGACGAGCTAAAAAGAGAGTATGTAATTGAGTCATCGAAGGGTCGCGGAACATTCGTTGTTGAACAGAAACACGAGGAGAGTATCAGCTCGCTTACTGGTTTTACGGAAGAGGCAGCTAGAGAAAAGCTTAGAGCCAGCTCAGTAGTGTTAAGTGTTGGTCTTGTTGTTCCTCCTGATGAAATTGCTAAGAGTTTCGGTGTTCCCGCTGACGGTATGGTGGTGTTTCTGCAGAGAGTGAGATACCTGAATGACGAACCATACGGAATTGAGATGGCTTACTTGAATCCTCTGGCAGATATCAGGATCCTCAACATAGTCAGCAGAGATATGAGTGTAGAGTCTCTGTATGCTATTCTTAAGAATGAACTGTCGCTAGTTCTTGATCACGCTCAGGAAAACATTGAAGTCTGCAGACTGTCCAAAGAAGAGGCATGCCATCTTCATGTTGAAGAGGGTAGCTACGGGATAGCTCGTGAAAGACAGACATTCACAAATAAAAACTTATGCGTTGAAATAGTCAGATCCGTATACAGAGGGGATCGCTACAGACTAAAGGTTGTGAGGAGAGTAGAATGAGCAAGAAGATACTTGCAATGGACGGAGGCGGCACTAATCTTAGAGTGACTGCCATTTCAAGTGAAGGGAAGAAAAGGAAAAATTATAACACGGGAGTAAATATCACTGCAGTCAGTACCAGTAATCTTGTATCGATCTTCTCATTAGTCCGCGACGATATTTGGGTTCCGGACGTCATACTTGCAGCGTTCTCCGGTGCCGGAGATAGAATTCGCGAAAGAAAGCTGAGACAAGCATTGGAATCTGTTTTCAGAGACTCAGAAATTGAGGTAATTATGGATATTGAAGGCTTGTACAGAGCTGCGGTTGGCGAAGAAAGAGGCGTTGTTGTTGTTTCAGGTACTGGTTCAACGGTTTATGGTCATGACGATGCAGGCGAAGCGGTAAAGTCAGGTGGCTGGGGACACATTTTTGATGATGAGGGAAGCGCCTACTGGATCTCGAAAGAGTTGATCGTCGCTTCTCTTAAGTACAGGGATGAGCTGATTCCTCACGATCCCGTTTTCGATCAACTTGTCGATTTCTTTGAAACGGATAACATAGAAGAACTTGTCAACCTTACGCTTTTGCCAGACATGAAGACAAAGATTGCCTCTTTTAGTAGAGTTGCACTTGAAGACCCTTCCGAATTGGTTAAGATTGTAGCGGATGAAGGGATCGAAGTACTTGCTAAGAGAACCCTCAGAGTTCTTGAAAAAACCGGTGAGGTTGACACAATACACACCTTTGGCGGCTCTTTTGCCTCCGCTTATTACAATGAAAGATTCTCGGAGATGATAAACAATCACAGAACCTCACTTTTCACCGGGAATGTTGATGAAATACTGGCCGAACAGATGTTTGAGAAGCTCAATAGATCCTGAATTCTCTTGTTAAACTCTCAAACTCTCTTTGCTCATCTTTCCATAACTCGGAAAGCTCCGCTGAAGTTGCCCCTTGAAGCAGTTTTTCTCTATACTGCTCTTCTCCTATTATCAAGTCGAAATGATACCTGCCGTCCCACATCTTGTTGAGTGGGATGCTGGTTCCATGATAGTGCACATCCCAGTCGAATTTTCCCGGCCACAGCTTCATAAGAATGGCGATAATGTCTAGAGCAAGTTCCAAGGGTTTAATGGCGTTTCTATCTGTAACATAGAACTCAAGACCATTACAGGACTGGTCTTGCAGCTTGAATGCTCCCGGAATGAAACTCCTCTCTCTAAAGGCAACACCGGGATGATCAAGTTTCTTCAGTTCCTCATAAAGTGGTGCGGAGTCGATCCATGGCGCTCCTATGTATTTGAAGGGGTGGACAGTGCCGCGCCCCATAGATAGGTTCGTGCCCTCGAAGAGGCAGAAACCCGAGTAAAGTATTGCGTGCTCAAGCGAGGGAATATTCGGGGAAGGCGTGCTCCACAGGTGACCGGTCTGATCATAGTACATATATTTCTCATAATTCTCCATCGGCACTACTGTAAGATCTGCACCGATATCGAAGATCTTGTCGAAGTACTTCGCAACCTCACCAACGGTCAAGCCATACCTCAGGGCAAGACCATACCCCCCGACTATGCTGTCGAGCCTCTTCTTTATTGTGGGGCCCACGACCTTACATGAAAGCGGGTCGGGTCTGTCGAGAACTACTACCTCTATCCCCCTTTTCGCACACTCCTCCATTGAATAGACGAGGGAATAGAGATACGTATAGAATCGAAGGCCGACATCCTGAATGTCGTAAACGAAGGCATCGATTCCAGAGAGCATCTCCTCTGTTGGTCGTATCACATCTCCGAAGAGCGAAAAGATCGGTATACCATATTTGGCGTCCACCGCGTTGCCGACGCTAACTCCATCGGCCGCGGCTCCCGAGATACCGTGCTCGGGACCGAACAATTTCACGATATTGAAGCCTGCGTTAAGCATGAGGTCGACGTTGATTCTCAGATCCCCATTGACACCGCTAGAGTTGGTTAGCAACCCGATCCGTTTCTTCTTCAGTATGTCGCTCTCTAAGAGACAGTCGATTCCAAGCTTCACTTTCACACCCAGCACCTTACTTTATTGCTCCCTGAGTCATGCCCGTTATGAACTGCCTCGAGAACAACAGGAAGAGTATTATCGTTGGAGCGACGGCCAGCGTAAGCCCCGAGAACAACAAGTGCCACTGGTTCACATACTCCCCGAAGAAGATCGAAACGGCCAGAGTAATTGTCGCCTTCGATCTATCCGTGATGAAAATAAGCGGGAAGAAGAAGTCGTTCCATACGTTGACGAAGCTGACGATCGAGACTATCGACAGAGCCGGCTTGACCAGAGGAAGAATAATCCTCCAGTAAATCTGCATCGGAGAAGCTCCGTCGATTCTTGCAGCTTCTGAAAGCTCGTTAGGGACTCCGTCAATGAAATTCTTGAGAAGGAAGACAGAGAACGGAATATTGACGGAGGTGTAGATTATTATCAGTCCAACTAGAGAGTTCGTGAGATGGAAGTTTCTAAGCAGTATGAATATCGGAATTATTGCGAGCCTTGCAGGAAAGGCTAGACCCAGCATCGAGTATATGAAAAGAAATCTCCTTCCCCTGAAGGTGTACTTGGAAATCGCATAGGCAAACATCGAGGAGACAATTACAATTCCAATGACAGAAGTACCGGCAACAATCAGACTGTTCTTGTAACCCGTCCCTATTCCGGCCTGCTGCCATGCCTTCGAATAGTTTTCGAACAGGACTTTCGACGGGAATGAAAACGGTTGCAAATAGATCTCTCTCATTGACTTAAGAGAGTTCATGATCATAATGAAAAACGGAACTAGAATGATCAAACAGTAAACGACCAGAAGGAAGTAAACTACGATTTTTCCGAAAAGGCTAAGCTTCAGCATGCTTCATGCACTCCTTTGTCTCTTCTCGACGATGTAGACATACAGTATCGAGACGGGCATGACTATGGTAAAAATAAAGACCGTTACCGAAGCTCCCAGCCCCATATCAACAGCCCCGCTACCAAGCCCCCCGAAGGCCGTCCTGTAGAAAAGCGTCCCGAGAACGTCCGTAGATCTGTATGGACCAGCCTGCACGCCTTCCAGAGCATATACCATGTCGAATATATTGAAACTCCAGATGAAAATGAGAATCGCTAGTGTTCTGAAAGTGGAAAATGTTAGTGGGAATATTATTCTCCACGTAATCTTCCAGTTGTTTGCGCCATCAATATAAGCGGCCTCTATTAATTCTGGCGATATATCAAGTATCGCTGCAAGAATAACGAGTACATAAAACCCAAGGTTTCGCCACACATTTACAAGAATTATCGTTGTAAGAGCTGTGTTTGCCTGACCTAACCAGGGTTGGGCCAAACTCCCCAGTCCAATAGTTCTCAAGAACTGGTTTACCAGTCCTGCCTGAGGATTCAGGAAGAGAACCCACATAAATCCAACAAGAACTAGAGGTATCATGTTCGGTATGTACGTTACTACTCTGAATGCTCCAGCTCCCTTTATCTTGCTTGCCAGCATTAAAGCAATTAAAAAGCCCAGTCCAAGTTCGAGAATCGTTAGCATTATGAAGAAGTAGACATTGTGGAAGAAGGCGTTGAACAACTCTTTGGAAAAGCTTCCAGTAAAAAGCGTCCGGAAGTTCTTTAAACCGACGAAGGTCCTCGCCCCCACTCCCGACCAGCTGAAGAAGCTCAGTATGAGGCTGTCGATCAGTGGGTATATTATAAACACAGAGTACAGAATCAGGGCAGGTAAGATGAAAACAAGAAGGTATCTAAGTTTAATCTGCATCTTCGTTCTCCTCAATGAACTCTTCCCCGCCAGTCGGCGGGGAAGAGAAGAAATCTGTCGTTTACTGATTCATCAAAGGCGGGTACCACTGAGATATTGCATCCTGAGCCATCTGTGAGAGTCCTTCGGGGGTAAGCTGGCCTGCGTAAAGAGCTTGCATTCCCGGGCTGAGAACGTCGTCATACAGAGAAGGCTTCTGTGTTGTGAAGACAGATCCTACCCAATAGACCCATGGGGAAGCGTTGTTGTTGTAGACAGCTAGAACTTCTTCCAGTAGAGGATCCGGTGGGATTTTTGCGCCTACGACGGCAGGAATATTGTAAGTGATTCCGGCGAAAATCGTACCGAATTCAGGTGTGGCGCAGAACTTGAGTATCTCTTTGGAGTCCTCGAGGTTCTTGACATTAGATGTCAATGCTATGGCTCCGTCGAGATAAGTGTAGGCATAGGGTGTCTGGTCCTCGGTGAGTGGTGGAACCATGAAATATCCGACATTGAGATCGGGATTTAGATCTTTCCATGTCTGGTAACCCCAGGCGCCATAGAATACCATCGCTGCCTGACCAAACGCGAAGGCAGCGTCCTGATCGACCGTCGTGTTTCCCATGAAACCGTCCTGATAATAAATCTTCAGATCGTTGAGCCTCCTGTTGAGATCGGTGAACTTGGGATCGAGGAAGTTGGTTTCGCCGTCTGTCAGAGCCTTTATCCAGTCGGGTCCAAGAATGCTGACACCACACATTGCGTGCTGCATTGTGAGTGCCCACGCTTCCTTCCCATAAAGGAAGAAAGGTGTGATTCCCTTGTTCTTGATAACTTCAGCGTTGGCGACTAATTCATCCCATGTTGCAGGTTCCTCTAGTCCGAATTCTTCGTAAAAGTCTTTGTTGTAGAATATTCCAACTACCTGCACTGCAAAGGGAACTCCGTAAACCTTGTCTTCCCAGGTAACTGAGTTTAGAGCGGCCTGCGGGAAGTTGGACATATCCGTAAACTCGTCGACTGGCAGGTAAAGGCCATTCTCGATCAGAACCTGAGTTCTTCCTCCGGGAAGTCTTCTGGAGTAAACGATATCCGGACCTTCGCCGGTCTGGAGAGCAAGGGCGACCTTCGAGTCGTATTCCGTCGGTGCGAAGGCCGTGTATTCGATCGTGATGTCGAGACCTTTGCTCTTCAAGGCCGCTTCGACTTCTTTCCATACCTGAGCGTCCTGAGTTCGCCAGCTCCAGATTGTGACTTTGCCGGAAAAGGCGCTTACGGCAATGATCACGACCAAAGTCAGTAACAAGAGTTTCTTCATACTTTCCCCTCCTACAAAATAAAATTGAGAACATCTTACGGTATAACACAATAGACATATCACAGATCAAACAAAATCCGGTAAAGACCGCGCTTGCCGTTCATAGAAAACGTAGAAGAACAAAAACTTATGCCTATATTGTTAGTATGATTATACAATATGTACCAATCCAAAATAAAACTCCGAAAACCATTGCACAGGCAAGATCAGTAGAGCTCATTGCCAGAATTCAGCACTATGCCGGCCTCAATGCAAGACAAAAGAGATCAATCCTGCAAAATTCCATTTCCCGCGCAAACAAACTACTTATACTGAGACAATATCAGAAAAGCTTCACACAAGAACATCCATAAATCCCGGGCTAAATTGAGACTACTTGTTCAAGAGTGTGGTTTAGGTGGGAAATTGACTTCATGAAATCAGACTAATCAGATAGAATCATAATAAGAGTAGTAAAACACGACATCAGATGATCCCGTCAACCGGAATTTCGTGATCACTGCATTGTCTCTTGGAGGTGGCAGATGGAAAGAGTTACCGTAACCATTGAGGCCAGTATGGAAAGTACTGTTGATAACTTCCTGTTGATGAGACACAGAGATGTCGAGTACCTAAATGAGGCGCTTGTCACGGATGATTTCGAAAGAATGATGGATATTGCGAAAGACTTGAATAAAGAGGGAAGATGCTGCGGGTTTGACTTCATTTCTTCGGTAGGAACGAAGCTCTTTGCCGCCGCCTCTGAGAAGAACAAGCTGGCCGCCGAAATCTGCGTGGACCTTTTCAGCTGGTATATGACGAGAATCAGGACGGAAGTATTCGGAGAGTGAAAGGGCTTCGGACTAGGAGACATCTGGGAGGTAGTGTTTGATTCTGAAACCTATGGAGCAGCCGGTTCTACCGGAAAGGATATCAGAGAAGCCGGCAATAGCCATCCCCGTTGGTGATCCTGCGGGGATTGGGCCGGAAATCGTGTCGAAGGCCATCGCCAATAGGGAAATCTTCGAGATCTGCAGGCCGATAGTGATTGGCGAACTCAGGACTCTTCAAAGAGAAATAGACAGAAACCATCTCGGCATGAAGATAGAGACAGTCTCCGAGATAACCGATCAGACGGAATTCTCTCCCGGAACTCTCTCTTTGGTCGACATGGGAACGCCGGATAGACTTCCGGAATATGGAAAAGTCGATAGAGTCTGCGGAAGAGCGGCTTTTGAATATCTCAGGAAGGCGGTTGAGCTGGCGGAAGAGGGGAGGATATCTGCAATCACAACCGCCCCGATAAACAAGCTTTCGATCAAGGCTGCAGGAATACCTTACGCGGGGCACACCGAGATTCTCGGCGCCCTGACGGAGACAATAGATCCCCTGACGATGTTCGAAATCGCGGGAGAGATGAGAGTTTTCTTCCTATCCAGGCACGTATCGCTCATAAATGCCTGCAGAATGGTGAAGAAAGACAGGGTCTACAACTATATACTCAGATGCGAAGTGGCTCTGAAACAGCTGGGTATACAGCGGACGAAGCCGATCGGTGTAGCTGCTCTTAACCCTCATGGGGGCGAAGGAGGTCTCTTCGGAAGAGAAGAGATCGAAGAAATCATCCCGGCAGTCGAGCTTGCAAGAAAGAAGGGCATAGAAGTTGTTGGCCCAGTAGGTGCCGATTCGATCTTCAATATGGCGAGGAAGGGTGCTTTCTCCGCCATTATCTCTATGTATCATGATCAGGGACACATTGCAACTAAGACCCTCGATTTCGAGAGGACGGTCTCGATAACCCTGGGAATGCCGATTCTGAGGACTTCCGTAGATCACGGGACGGCCTTCGACATAGCCGGAAGGGGAATTGCCGATCCCTCAAACCTGATTGAAGCAGTAAAAGCCGCGGCTCGCTATTCGTAGATTCATCAATCTTCTTAATTTGGTTTCTTTGATACCCAACAGACTTCATGACAGTCCATATGAATAGCTTGACATCATGCCCGTCTGCTTTTCTTCAAGGCTTCTAGCAAAAGTGAATTGATTTTTTCATATCTGTTCTCTTGATTTCTCGACTCGCGTTTCATCCGATTTTCTCCACGCGTATTTCGAGTAGCTGCTTTTTGATGCAACGTTACAGAATGCTCGTGAAGAATATTGCTTCCCCGTAGCGAAGTATGGAATGGGCTATAATAGAAGATAAAATACTTTTCCAGAAAGGATTTTCCATGAGTACAATTGAAGGCCGAAGAGTCGACCCTATGGTCTCAAGCGAGAACTCAAATGAAGGATTCAATGCGATTAGTCACATAGTTGCAGCGGTCCTTGGACTTGCTGGACTGGTGCTCTTGATAGTTTTCTCTGCAATTCAGGGCAAATGGTTACATCTTGTAAGTTTCGCCATATACGGGACGACTGTAGTTGTCTCAATGACCTTGAGCGGTCTTCTTCACTTCTTCCTGTGGTTCAGAAAGTACTACAAGGTCTTCGCGATCCTCGACCACAGCGCGATATACTTGCTTATAGCCGGCACCTATACGCCATTTTGTCTGGTTGTTGTTGGAGGCTGGGTTGGCTGGACTGTTTTTGGAGTAATCTGGGGCCTTGCCTTCCTGAATGTGGCACTGAAGTCTTTATTCTTTTCGACAATGCCTCTCTGGCTATCGATGGCGGGCTATCTCTCAATGGGATGGCTGTCGCTCGCCTTGGTCTACAGCGTGTACATAAGGCTGGGGCTTTCGGCCATCTTGATGCTTCTTCTCGGCGGCGTTTTTTATACGGTTGGTGCAGTGATTTTCATTAGAGAGAAACCGAATCCATTTCCAGGGAAATTTGGGAATCATGAACTATGGCATATTCTGGTCATGCTCGGTAATCTCACTTTTCTCATGATGATGTTTTTCTACGTTTTGCCTTACTAGAGACTACCATCACAAGATATTAACAGAATAACCGAGTCATTCTGCATTATTCGACCATAGATATCCAAGAACGCCGATAATCGTTCTAGAATTGTTTTGGACCTAAGTTACTAAGATGTTAGAATAAATGCAAACGTTTCCGCAAACGTTTGCGGCATCGTTGGTGAATTTGGAGGTGCCCCGAATGGCTAGAATCACCATAAAGGATGTTGCAAAGTCACTTGAGCTTTCAGTATCAACGGTTTCTCGAGCCTTGAATGATAAAGAGGATGTTGATGAGAAGACGAGAGAGAAGGTTAAAAACAGAGCCAGGGAACTTGGTTACACGCCAAACATGATGGCAAAGGCGCTAAAGGGAAAGGTGCTTGGGTTGCTCGGAGTAATAATCGATGACAATACGAACCCTTTTTATGCGGAAGTCGTTAAGGGTATGGAGAGAGAAGCTAAGAAGCATGGATTCCACCTTCTTCTTGTGAATACTGCTGCCGATTACGAGGAACAGGTCTTTGCGATCGAATTCTTGCAGAATAAGGGAGTAGACGGAATCCTGATCGCTCCTGTCGATGATACGAAGCCTGTCGAGATGGATGGCATCAAGGTACCTTTTGTAATAGTCGGTAGGCACTTCGAGAAGAGCGGTTTCTGTGAAGTCTATAATGATGAGGAACTTGGGGGGTACATCGCAACGCGACACTTGTTGGAATCGGGGCGCTCAAATGTCATCACAGTTCAACCGGATATGAATATCTTCCCTACCCGGGGAAGAAGTCTCGGCTACAGAAAGGCGCTGCAGGAATACTCGACTGAGCTGGCAAATTCGGCCATCGAACTCAAATCTTCTCCGGAAAACGCCGGGAAGGCTGTTCTAGAGTATCTTGAATCCGGCGGTGCTTGCGATGCAGTATTCGCCTACAACGACATGTATGCTCTGGAGATAATCGCCCTACTACGTTCTAAGAGTATAAGAGTTCCGGAAGAGATCGCGGTGGTCGGATATGACGACATACCCTATTCGGTTTATGTATGTCCAAAGCTTACTAGCGTTGCGCTTGATAAGGATTGGCTTGGAAGAACCAGTACCGAGATGCTAATCAAGATGATCAAAGGCAAGAAAATTAGAGAGAAGATATATGTGCAGAAACCTGTTCTCAGAGTTAGGGACTCTGGGTAGGAATAACCGAACAAGGGAGGGGTTTTTTGTGAAGAAGCTGTTTGTTTTCTCATTGTCAGCCTTACTTTTATTCTCAGTCTCTGCTTTTGGATTAGTCACTCTCGAATACTGGACGGGTTTTACAGGGCCCGACGGTAGTTTCATGCAGGAACTTGTCGACAAGTTCAACGAAGAACACAAGGATGAGATTCAGGTAAACATGAGCACCATGCTATGGGCGGACTATAATACAAAGGTGCCCATAGCACTTGCGAGCGGAAAGGGACCGGATGTTGGTATTGCCCATGTGGACAACATCAGAAGTTTTGTGAGTCAGGGAATGCTTCTACCTTTGGATGAGTACCTTGAGATCATGAACATGAAAGAGGGAGACATAGTCTCTTCGGTTTGGGATGCCGTTCATGTAGACTCAAGTGTGTACGGAATACCACTTGATGTTCATCCTCTCGTCTTCTACTGGAACAAGGACCTTTTCGAAGAGGCCGGTCTCGATCCCGAGAATCCTCCGACGACTCGAGATGAATTCGTTGAGGCCGCAAAGCTTCTTACTAAGGACACTAACGGAGATGGAACAATCGACCAGTGGGGCACAATGATTCCAGTAGGTTGGCCTAACTACTTCATATGGTTTTCTGCCTTCTTCTCCAATGGGGGAGTGCTGTTCAACGAGGATTTGACGAAGGCCGCCTTCAATAGTCCTGCCGGAATCGATGCAATGCAGTTCTTGGTGGATCTTGTTTTCAAGCACAAGGTTTCGCCAGAAAAGGTACAGGTCGACGCAGACATCGACGCTTTCAAGAGAGGTACCTGCGCAATGGAATTCAACGGAATCTGGATGCTGACTGACTACATGAAAGTTGAAGGACTGAATTTCGGTGCCGGATCGGTCCCACAATTAGGGTCTGAAAGGCCGGCAAACTGGGCCGGTTCCCACACTATGGTCATCTACAAACAGAGAAAACAGGACAAAGAAAGAACTGAGGCCGCTGCCAAGTTTATAAGCTGGATAAGCAATCACAGCTACGAATGGGCACTTGCAGGCCAGATTCCCGCTAACATCTCTGTTCAGAATAGTCCGGAGTTCCAGTCTTTGCCCTATCACAGCACAATTGCCAAAGGTGCTGAATACGTTGTTTTCCCACCTTTCTTCCCAAAGTACGGCGATGCTACAGGACCGATATGGGAAGCGTTGAACCTTACCATTTTGGGACAAAAAACGGTTGAACAAGCTCTTAGCAACGCGGAAAGAATAAGCAACGAAATTCTTCAAGACTAAATGAACCTTATGTCCCTTCCGGAGAGGTTTTTCCGGAAGGGACATTCATCAAGGAGGTTCTCTTGAGAACAAAGAAGGTTGTTCCATATATTCTCATTCTGCCCCATGCTGTGTTCTTTGGCGTGTTCTTCATTTTCCCGTTATTCAAAAGTGTTTATATGAGCCTCACAGAGTGGGGATTGTTTCAAGGCATGATAAAGTATGTCGGGTTGGACAATTACGGGAAAATCTTCGATTTCAGTGGGTACAGATCGGAATACTTCTGGAAGGCAATATGGGTAACCGTTCAGTTCGTTATCTATTCTGTGCCCGTGCTTGTTTTTGTCGCAACCGGGCTGGCTCTTATGCTAAATAGCAAGAAGCTGAAGGCAAAGGGCCTGCATCTTACGGCGACTTTCGTTCCTACGGCGCTCTCCGTAACCGTCGTGGCTGTAATGTGGAGATGGATACTGAACAATCACTCCGGCCTGCTGAACTACGTTCTGAGTTTCTTCGGCATCGGCAAAGTCCCCTGGCTCACAGATCTACCCTGGGTTTGGTTTTCTATTGTCATCGCGACAGTATGGTGGACAGTAGGCTGGAACACCGTGATCCTTCTGGGCGGGCTCAAAAAGATTCCCGATTCACTGTATGATTCTGCCAAAGTCGATGGGGCAAATTCAATTCAAAGGTTTCTCTATGTAACGCTTCCCGGTCTCAAGCAAGTGATGATGTTTGTAGTCATAACTCAGGTACTTGCCGGATTCGGATTGTTTGCTCAACCTCAGCTGATGACTGGTGGGGGTCCTGGGAGGGAGACGATTCCGATAATGCTCCACATTTATGGAGAGGCATTCAATCCTTCGAGGCCGAGAATGGGTTACGCAACAGCCATGTCATTAATCACAGGAGTGATAGTAGTTTCCGTAACCTTCCTCCAGTACTATCTCTTCACAAGAAGTAGCATGGAGGACCGGCGATGAGGAGAAGAGGTTTTGGAATAAACATAGTTGCTTTACTGATCTCTCTCATATTCCTTTTCCCACTTTACTGGACTTTCCTGACCGCATTCAGAACTGAAGCCCAGATACTGGCCTGGCCACCCGACTTCTTGCCAAAAAACCTTACGATTTCTAACTTTAAAGAGGTTCTGTCACATCCTCACGATACTCCGGTTTTTCGGTGGTTCTTGAACAGTGTGATCGCAGCCGTGAGCTACGCAAGCCTTTCAGTGTTTGTGGGGATTCTTGCCGCCTTTGCTCTTGCAAGGTTGAAATTCAGATTCAGAGATACTTATTTCAAGCTGATGCTGGTTTCTATGGCGGTACCTGGGATGATTCACTTTCTTCCCAACTATACTACGGTAGAAGCCTTTGGATGGACTGACAACCTCATCGCGATAATCGTTCCGGGTCTGGCTTCCACTTTTGGAATCTTTCTCTTGAGGCAGTTCTTCATAAGCATTCCGAGAGAAATCGAAGAGGCTTCGATAATAGACGGGGCAAACATCAGGCAGCGAATCCTTTACATTATAGCGCCCCTTGCGAAAGAATCAATAATTATTCTATGGGTAATGAACTTCATGTCCAACTGGAACGACTACTTATGGGCGCTTGTCGTTCTTTACTCTCCTGAGAAGAGGACCATGCCGGTAGGAATCTCGACACTTCAGGGGAAGTACGTTACACAGTACGGCCCTCTGATGGCCGGCGCTCTCTTTGTTGCTGTTCCCTCAATACTGATATTCCTCCTGGTACAGAGGTATTACATTAAAGGAATAGACATAAGCGGTGGAGTAAAGGAGTAATGCTCATGAAGAGACTATTCGTGATTTTCCTATTCTCGGCGGTGGCTTTCAGCGGAATAGCTTCGTTTGTCAAGATATCACCTGCTGGGAAGTATTTCGAACACAACGGAAGAGCGATTGTTCCGGTGGGATTCAATGACGCAATAACCTGGCCCTCACTAATTTCTCTGAGCTATGGAAACAGGAAGGCCGCCGAAGAGTACTTCGAGAAGCTCTCCTACTATGGAGTGAATACACTGAGAATCATGTTCGAATATGCACAGGACAGGTCTGGCCTATCACTTTTCGAGTCACCGCTCGGAACATACAACGACACCGTAATAGGTATATGGGACAACATAATCTCTCTTGCCGAGAAGTACAACATTTACCTTATAATAACGCCCTGGGACCCTTTCTGGATGTATGAAAACTGGGATGTAAATCCTTACAACGCCGACAACGGCGGCCCGATATCTACAATGGCCGAGTTTCTTACAGATGAAGAAGCGCTGGAATGGCAGAAGGCCAGATTTAAATTCATGATCGAAAGATATGGAGCCAGCGAGCAGATTCTTGCATGGGAGCTAAACAACGAAATTGAGTTATGGTACGGTCATATCTTCTATAAGGCAGATTACTCAGTTGGCAATGAAGCGAGAAGATGGATCGAAGAGATCTCGACTTTCATAAGGGCGCTGGAGAGAGATCTCTACGGAGAAACTCATCTCCTGGCAGTCTCGACTGCGAAACCTGCCCTTACGGGTATTCTGTCCGGAAAGCTCTACAGATTCGATCACATTGATTTCTTCACTACACATTTCTATTTTGACACGATAAAAGATCCGAAGGATCCCATGAAGATCGCCGAAGACGTCGTAATGAACATAAATTACCACAATTATCTCTTTAATGATTCTATTCCATTCATGGACAGCGAGAGCGGACCCATAGATCGATGGCCTCAACCCTCCAGATTCGATACAGCCTGTTATAAGGCCTTTTCCTGGGCCCACCTTGCTTCGGGAGGTACGGGAATAGGAATGCGGTGGCCCTATACTTCTCCCCACCTTATGCCTGATTATCTGCTCCAGGTTCTGAAACCGATCTCACAGTTTATAGAGTCCGAAGGAATCGACTGGCTCGATTTTTCGGGAATCAATCTTGATAACGAAATCATAATTAGTTCAGATAAAGATGTATTTCATACATGCAGCGGGAACAATTTTGAAGATCTTACCTCGGCTATTGGATGGGTCGCTTCCAAAGAGACAATTGGAAATGTAGCTATTGAATCTTCTGCTTTTGATGAGGGAACTTACTTACTTGAGATTTGGAGCGACAACTACGAAGGGGATGTGGATTCTTACATTTTAGGCTCTTATGAGTTTGATTCAACAGATGACTTCTCTCTGGAGCTATCGGTAGATCGATCCAGTTTTGCATACAAGATTTACAGGATAGCATCCTGAACTAGGGCAGAGATCAAAGCCATTTTTTGAGTTTAAGAAAGAAAAAGACAGAATCTCTCACATTAGAGTGTATTAAACATTGCAATGTATACGGCTAAAAACAGAAGATTATCATTAGCGAGTCGGGTGAGTATGATGAAAAAGGACTTCATGTGGATAGCGGGAATTGAAGACACATTTGTGACTAAGACGGATAGGACTTCGGCCAGATCGCTGGATGAGTACGAACTCACACAACATTACTCGAACTGGGAAAAAGATCTGGAGATTATCGCAGATACGGGGTTCAAGTATGTTAGGTATGGAATTCCCTGGTATACGGTGAATCCCGAAAAAGGGAGATTTGATTTCTCATGGACCGACAGAGTCTTTGATTTCATGGGTGAGAGGGGCCTTATCCCGATAGTAGACTTCATTCACTACGGTACACCCCACTGGATGGACAATGGTTTTCTCAACAGCTGTTTTCCGGATTACATGGCTGATTATGAGTTGGAGGTTCTTGAAAGGTATAAGAAGTCAATTGATCTCTTCACCCCCATGAATGAACCATTCATTACCCAGGAATTCTGCGGCCGCCTGTCACTCTGGCCTCCTTATTTGAGTGGAGACGACGGATTTGTAAAACTGCTCATCTCGACGGCAAAAGGGATAATGAAATCAGTCTCGTCCATAAAGAGAGAACTACCGGACAAATACGCCCTTCACGTTGAAGCGTCGGGCATCTTCTTTTCGGCCGATCGAGAACTGCAAGAGGAAGTGAAGAAGGTGAATGAAATGAGATATTTGACCTATGATCTTATACAGGGGAAGGTAGATACTAAGCATTGTCTTTTCGATTACCTGTACAGTAACGGAGTTGGAAGTGAAGATCTCGACTGGTTCACAGAAAACAAAATAACAGTCGACGGATTCGGGGTCAATTACTATCCACAACTGAGTGTCTTCAAAGTCTCGAAAGAAATGGGGAAGGTACGAACTACACCATTTTATGGTGGGACAGATTATCTCGAGAAACTGATTTTAAGTTATCACGAGAGATACGGTGGTCCGATATTCCTTACGGAAACAAGCATAAACGGAGAGCCAGATCATCAGATTCTCTGGTGGAGAGAGTCGCTCACACTCGTAGAAAATCTGACAGATAGAGGGATAGACCTGAGAGGATACACGTGGTTTCCCGCAATAGATCTGATAAACTGGGATTATCGTTACGGATCCGAGCCTGTGGAGAAGTATGTAGAAACCATGGGTTTCGTCAATCTCAAGATGGACCCCTCCAGGCAGTTCAGGAGATCTACAGGAGAACTTGCAGCTGTCATGAGGAACGACTTGCGAGGCGAAGAATAGTATTCTCGAAGATTATTTATGGCAGACATTAGAAAGCGGGTAATGAAATATGAGAAGAAGGAAAGATCTTGGCGGGAATTGGTTGTTCGAAATTCTTGAAAATGAACCAGATGATGTTAGCGAAATTGTGCCGACAAAGACTATTGAGATCCCCGGGTGTGTTGAGAGCAAGTATCCCGAAGTCACATCCTCTCAGAGATATATGTATTTCGAAAGGGAATTTGAATATGAAGGGAATTCGGACTGCAGTACGATACTAATGTTTGGAGCAATAGACTATCTTTGCAGAGTCTTTCTGAACGGTTCCGAGTTGGGCAGCCATCGGGGAGGGTACCTGCCTTTTGAATTCGACATATCCAGAGTACTGTCATCGCGCAATAAACTCCAGGTTCTTGTCTTCGATCCCATAGACGATAGGAAGATTGACTTCAGACGTATTCCTCACGGAAAGCAGAATGGAGATCCAAACTGGTACACGAATATCTCGGGCATCTGGCAAGGAGTGTGGATAGAAGAAAGACCCCCGGTCCACGTAAGTGGGCTGAGAGTTGACACATCGTATCTCAAGAGGAGCCTGGAGGTCGCGTTCACCACAAATGAAGAATTCGATCGAGCATGCATAGAGGTATTCGACAAATCAAACCGGCTTCTGGCGTCAGAGATAAGCGGGGACAAGAGTATTTCGCTTAGCCTTCCCAGCTGCCTTCCCTGGTCTCCTGAAACTCCCAATCTCTACAGACTTGTAATTACTGTTGAAGCAGTGAAGAGCAGAGATGTCATCGAGAGGAGGGTTGGGTTCAGAGACTTCGTAGCCGAAAACGGGAAGCTCTTTCTGAATGGCCGCGACTTCTACATGAAAGCGGTTCTCGATCAAGATTTCTATCCCGAAACCCTTTACACGATCCCTTCAGAGCATTTTTTAAGGGAGAGTTTTGTAAAACTGAAGGGAATCGGTATCAACACGATCAGGCATCATGTGAAGGTTCCTGATCCCAAATATATGGATATTGCAGATGAGGTTGGTTTGATCGTCTGGCAGGATGCGCCGCACTTTGATCTCTTTTCTGATGAGGGAAGCGAAGAGCTTCTGGAATTAATCGACGGTGCCGTGAGAAGAGATTCTCACCACCCATCGCTTTGTCTCTATTCGATTATCAACGAGTCCTGGGGAATAGATCAGACAGATCCACATCAGGCGAAATGGCTAATCGAAGCGTATGAGAGATTCAAGGATAGGTTCCCAGGTATCGTCTGGATAGACAACTCTGCCTGTATGGGAAACTACCATATGAAGAGCGATCTGAACGACTACCACTTTTACGTAAGCTCCATCGACAGACAGGATCAATGGAATTCGTCTATCGAACTTTACTCGGAAAACCCCGAGAGCTTCTACATCGGAGAATTCAAAGATAATGCAGAAGGAAGGCCCCTTGTCGTTTCTGAATTTGGGAACTGGTCGTTGCCACCCGAAATCTGGCTGCGAAAGAAAGAAAAACCATACTGGTTCAATCATATATTTAATGATGTCCCTATGACGAAACCGGAAGGGGCTTTAAAGAGATTCAACAATAGCGAGATATCGAAGGAATACAGTTATCGAGAGCTTTTCGAAATCTCCGTTGAAAACCAGGAGGAAAACCTAAATATTGAAATCGACAAGATGAGACTTCATGAGAATATAAGGGGATTCGTCATAACGGAACTGAGCGACGTCTTCTGGGAATGCAACGGTCTCCTTGACTTCGATAGAAACTTCAAGGTCAATCCGGAAAGAATGCGAGCAATTCTAGACAACGACCTTTTCGTTGCTCTTCTGGATGAAGAAGAATTATGGATTGGAGAAGAGGCAATCCTCAGAATCTTTCTCCTAAGGGATATTAAGAGAGAAACGCTCAGGATAAAGATTGGAGAAGAGATCCAAGAGAAGCCAGTATCTGGGGAGAAGGGCGACACGGTAAGAGTATCTCTGGAGACGGACAGGTTCAGCGAGGGGCTGCTTAAGATTGAAGTTTCGCTAGATAAGTGTATTGCAACGCTCCACGCTGTTCTTTCCCGCAAAGAGATTGCCGAGATCACGATCATCAGTAATCCTCATTTCAGACTACAGAAACCGATTGACAGAAAATCGGTTGTTGTGCTGGACAAACCGGGCGCTTCCTTTGAACACAAAGGATACAAAGCGTCAACTGTTGCGAAGGATGATTTGCTCTCGGGCGACTGGATAACGGGAATCTTCTGGAACTCGAAACAGCTCTTCGACGTATTTCCCGGTGGATTATTCAGGAGATGTCATCGCAGTCTAATAGAAGATAGGCCAATGATAAGCAGCTTGGGCTACAGCAGAAGGCTTTCCGGTGTTGTCTATGGATGGCTCACCGATTTCTACGGTTATATCGATATGGTAGATGATTCAATCTACCTATCCACTCTCCATCTCGACCCCAAAAGACCGCTGGCAAATCTGTTACTTAGACGCCTTTCAGATCTTCATTCCATCTAAAGCCTCTCCGAATGAGGAAAAACGAGAACGTAGCCTCCGTCTACCGAAAATTCACAACTAAAAAGATTGGTTCTTAGTGCAATAAATTGATGTGGACCTAAATATATTTAAGGTTACATTTGACTTTTCGAGTTGGAAGTTGTATAATGAACATAGTCGAAGACGATATTTGTTCAACTTATGTTTTGGAGGTGGACCGATGAAATACTCATTAAGCAACTGTCCCGTCTGTGGGGGGAAAATGACAATCACAGAGTACAAGTGCGATAGTTGTGGAACAACGATTAGGGGAAGATTTGAGCTTGACGATATCATGAAGCTGTCTGCCGAGCAGCTCGATTACCTGAAGACTTTCATAAAGAATCGAGGCAACCTTTCTGAGGTTCAGAAGGAGCTGGACATTTCCTATCCTACAGCCAGAAATAGACTCGAGGATATTGTGAGAGCAATGGGATACCAGGTTGTCGACAAAGACAGAGAAGAGGCTTCCAGAATTCTCGAGAAACTTGAATCTGGGGAACTGCAGCCCGACGAAGCTCTTGAGATGCTAAGAAGAGTTAGAAAAAAGAAGTAGGTGGTTTTATATGGATAGAGAAGAAGTCTTGAAGATCTTGAAGCTTATAGCCGACGGCAAGATCTCTCCTGAGCAAGGAAGGGATCTTCTTGAAGAATTTATCGAATCATATGCAGAAGAAAGATCTGGAAGGAAGTTTATCATAGAGGTTGTGGATAACTTCACCGGAAAAGTGGAAGCGAATATTAAGCTACCCGTTAGGTTGGCAAGGTTTGTAGGAAACTTCGTGAAAGAAAAGGACGCGAATTTTAGAATCGGTGGCAGAGTAGTTGATTACAATCTGAAGGAAGTGCTTGACGAGGTAATCAAGACTAGAGAGTCGGTTGAAATAGAAACCGAGGACAAGAGAGTAACGATAAAGGTAGAGGAATGAGGGGGTATGGTCGTGGAGAAAAAGTTTGAATTCGAAAGCGCCGGTATTGAAATCTTGAAGGTTACCTCAGCTAGCGCGGATCTTCAGATCGACCTTGTTGAAGAAGGAAACGTGGTCGCATTTGTTGAAGTGGATTCGAATGATTATGTTCCTGAAGCCGAAAGGTCAGGAAAGAAGCTTACGATAAGATTCCAGAAGGGTACTAGCATCAATATTCCTTTTATAAAAAATCTATATGACGGTGGGGCCGATGTAAAGAGCATAAGGCTTCTTGTCCCGAAGAACATTCAAGAGCTCGATGCAAACAACGCTTCCGGTGATGTCAATATCACAGACTTCGATCTGAGGAGTCTGAAGATAAACAACGTTAGCGGTGACGTGAAGATTGAGAACTGTTCAATGAATGAGTTTAGCTTAAGTACGGTAAGTGGAGATCTGACTTTTGTTGCATCGAATTACCGAAGAGGCAAATTCGGATCAGTATCGGGTGATCTGAGCATTAAAGGAATTCCTCCGATGGAAAGAGACACGAGTGTGTCAACGGTGAGCGGGGATGCAATAATCTCATATTCAGGTGAACCCAGGTTCGATGCGACGATTTCCTCGGTTAGTGGGGATGTTTCCTCTGACATGGGACTGGTGAAGGTCGACAAGAAGCACTATAGATATGGAAATGGCGAACCACAGGAGTATCTTAAGATGAGCAGCGTATCTGGTGATCTCCTAATAAGTGCCAAGTACAGAGGAGCGCCCGCAAAAGAGGTCAAGGTCGAATCTTCTCCTGCTTCTTCAGAAGAGAAGAGGTCCGACCGAGCCGCTGTGGTTGAAGAGAATCTCCAGGATCAGGAGACTAAGAAGATACTGAGACTTTTCAAGGAAGGCAAGCTGACAAAGGAGTACGCCCTGGAGATGTTAGGAGTTCTAGGCTATTCTGAGAAGGAAATAGAAGAGATGCTCGAAGTTGATGAAGAGCTGAAGAAGCTTAAGGACTCCATAGATGTAGTGATGAAGGAGGAAGATACAGAAAGCAAAGAGCTTCAGGAGTCTCCGGAGAAAGTTGATACTCCTGAAGAACCTAAATTGACCAGAGAAAAGAAAGAAGGTGATTAGCAATGAAATTTGGAGCACTTTTCGCGATTTTTCTGGGGATATTGATCATTCTGTCGGTTACTCACATAATTCCTAGCTTTGCTTTCGCAATAGAGATTTTCTTTGCCATTGTATTCCTCTACCAGGGATTTAAGATATTCATAAGATTCAAGGCGGAATATATGGGCAGTCTCATCTTCGGTGCGATTCTTGTCACCGACCTTTTGATTGGGTGGAATGTTATCAAGGGCTTCAGGGGCTGGGGCTTCTGGGAGCTCATAGTGGCCATGATTGGATCGTATATCGTTGGTTGGGGCATAGTTACCCTTTTCAGAAAAAGCTTTAAGCTAGGAAAAACACAAAGCTCCACGAGACAGGTCCTAAACATCTCGAGACCGAAGGAGTTTGATGAGCTCGAAATAGAACTCGAGGCAAACCTAACAAAGGTACTAATGATGGACAACACTTCAAACGGTATCGACGCAAATGTAAGTTTCGATAAGCTGAGTTTCAATGGAGATCTGAAATACGATATGGATAAGGCTAAAGGCGTTTTGAAGGCGAAGTGCAAGGCAAAATCCGGGGTTTCAAGTGTTATGTCCAAATCAAGAATGAACCTTGAGATCAACGCTGAGCCCATTCTCAGGGTTGAGGCTACACTTGATGGAGCTGATACAGTTCTTGACTTTTCGAGTCTCAATCTAGATAGGGCTACAATTAAGACCTCATTGTCCAGGCTGTCAATAATCCCTTCTGAACGGCGTGACTCAATAATCGATATTGACTGCGAAGTTACTTCCCTGAACATCAGGGCACCAAAAGATGTTGGACTTAGTATTGTTCATGAAGGGGAGTTGAACTGGAGTAACTTCAACAATCTTATGGAGAGAGAAAAGGGATACGTCTCGACCAATATCGACAGGGCCGTGACTACCTGCCAGATCAACGTAAAGTCAGATATGTCGAAGATCTCTATCGACTGGATATAGAAGAATCATCTTCTCTGCCGGCCTTGCGGCCGGTTTGTTTTTTGGACCGGTCCGTTTGGCAAAGATCAGCCGGGTTCAAGAGTCGAAAGTCGTCTATTATTATATAATCGGATACCGGATACGTTTTTTCCGGAATTTTTGCTCGCGAATCAGGGTATAGGAAGGGGGCGCTCCGTGGACAAGTGCAGAATCGACCCGAGGGTTTTCAAAGTACCGATTGACAAGATGAGAGCCGGCTACTATTCTGACAAATACTTCACGAGACTCGTCGAAGTCCTCAAGAAGGCAGAAAAGAAGTCAAGGGTGCTATACCAGCTCTTCCCGAGGAGAGACGCGACAATAGTGGGAATTGACGAAGCGCTTGCCATTCTTCGCTTTGGGACCGGTTATTACTCGAATGAAGGAGAGGCGAAGAGGCTCTTCGAAGAGGTACTCGAGATTGAGAAGGAGGTCAACCACGCAGCCTGGGAGATGGACCGTCGGGCACTGGTGGAACTGACCGCTCGAAAATGGGATCTTAAGATGAAGCTTAATGATCTCTGGATCGACAAGTGGTCCGAACTGGAAGTTCGCGCTCTATATGACGGTGATGAAGCAAAGGATATGGAACCGGTAATGACTATAGAAGGCGATCCCAGATATTTCTCTTATCTGGAAACAATATTGCTGGGTGTTATAGCGAGAGCTTCTTCAACTGCGACTGCCGTCAAGTCCGTCGTGAAGGCCGCTAGAGGCAAGGAGATACTCTTCTTCAGCGCGAGATTCGACCATTTCTGGACTCAGGCAACAGACGGATACGCGGCGCTCAAGGCCGGTGCCTTCGGCGTTTCTACCGACGCGAACGCCGACTACTGGGGAGTTGAGAGTATGGGGACGATACCCCACGCGCTTATTGCAGTGTATAACGGAGATACGGCCGAGGCCGCCATGGAGTTCGATCGTTACATAGACGGTGGAGTCAATCGAATAATTTTGGTAGATTGGGACAACGATGTGATCGGAACGACGGTCGATTGCGTTGCCCGCACGTACAAAGCCGAGACCGGTGAGGACTTCACACCTGGCAAGACCGATCCTTCGGTTGTTATAGGACCGGGAAAGGGAAAGATATGGGGCGTGAGATTCGATACTTCTGGCATTTTGAGAGACGTTTCGGTCGTCCCGAAGGACGCTTCCTCACTGGGAGTCTGTCCCGAACTTGTCTGGAGGGCTAGAAGGGAATTCGACCGGTGCGGAATGAATGATTTAAAGATAGTCGTCTCGGGCGGTTTCACGGCGGAGAAGATAGATCTCTTTGAAAAGCTGAATGTCCCCGCGGATGTTTACGGAGTCGGTTCGTCTCTACTGAAGAACAAGCTGGACTTCACGGCAGATATCGTGGAGGTCGAAGGAAGGCCCTGCGCAAAAGTCGGAAGAGGGAAGAGAGAGACTCCGAGATTGGAAAAAGTAGCGAGTAACTATTGGAACAACGATAAAGAGGAGAGGTGTTGAAAATGGAAGCAAAGGGAACCTGGACAGTAAAAAAAGGGTTCGCTGAAATGTTCAAGAACGGCGTAATCATGGACGTCACGAATCCCGAGCAGGCAAAGATAGCTCAGGATGCCGGAGCCACGGCAGTAATGGCTCTTGAAAGAGTACCGGCGGATATCCGAAAAGAGGGCGGAGTAGCCCGAATGGCGAAAATCGGTCTCATCAAAGAGATCATGGAATCTGTTACGGTCCCTGTAATGGCCAAAGCCAGAATTGGCCACATCGCCGAAGCGAAGATCCTCGAAGCTATTGGCGTTGACTTCATCGACGAATCGGAGGTTCTTACACCTGCAGATGACAAATATCACATAGACAAGAGAATATTCACCGTCCCCTTCGTTTGTGGAGCGAGAAATCTCGGAGAAGCAGTCAGAAGAATCGCCGAGGGCGCCGCGATGATCAGAACAAAGGGAGAGGCCGGTACGGGCAATATTGTCGAGGCAGTCAAGCACATGAGAACCGTCAACGAAGAAGTGAGAAAGGTCCAGATGATGAACGATGCCGAACTCGTCCACTACGGAAAGGAAATCGGTGCGCCTGTCGAGATTCTCAGCCAGGTAAGAGAGCTCGGAAGGCTTCCCGTCGTCAATTTCGCCGCCGGCGGAGTGGCTACACCGGCCGATGCGGCTCTCATGATGATGCTCGGCTGCGACGGAGTCTTCGTAGGTTCGGGAATCTTCAAGTCAAAGGATCCCGCAAGAATGGCCAAGGCGATCGTCGAAGCGGTTTTGCATTATGACAATCCCGAAGCTCTGGCGGAGATCTCCGAGAACGTAGGAGATGCAATGGACGGCCTCGAGATCGAGACTCTTGAAGTTCGAATGGAAGAAAGAGGCTGGTAAGAGTTGAAGATCGGGGTTCTTGGAATTCAAGGCGCTATACAGGAACATCTATCGATTCTCAGAAAGGCAGGAGTGGAACCGTCCTGGGTGAAAGACCGGAAGGAGATCGACTCGGTCGATGCGCTGGTAATGCCGGGTGGAGAGTCGACCACCATGATCAAGCTCTTGAAGAGATTCGAAATGTGGGAAGCCCTCAGGAATAGGATAGAAGGTGGAATGCCAGTCCTGGCGACCTGCGCGGGCATGATCCTCCTGTCGAGGAAGATTGAGAACGTCGTCAATCAGGACTCTCTTGGCGTTCTAGACATTAGCGTCAAGAGAAACGGTTACGGCAGGCAGATCAACAGCTTCGAGGTCGATCTACAGATTGACGAGATCGGCCCCGAACCATTCAGGGCAGTATTCATAAGAGCTCCAAAGATCGAATCGATCGGTGGCGAAGTTAGAGTCCTTACATGCTACGACGGATCGCCGGTTCTCGTTCGCCAGGGAAACGTGCTGGCAGCCTCCTTCCATCCCGAACTTACTGGAGATCTGAGAATTCACCGGTACTTTCTAAAGATGGCCGAAGCGGCTGGAAAGAGGATTGAAAAATGTGCAGAATGATCGCCTTCAAGGCAGATAAGAACATAGATACGAACTGGATTTTAGACATTCTAAAGGGTATCTCTGAGAAAGGCATTTCCAGTCCTCACAGTGACGGCTGGGGCTATGCCCTTCGTGGCGAAGCGAGAGAAACCTACAACAGTTTTAGTGCGATCTTTGACAGCGACAAGAGGCTTCCTCCAAGCAGGGTCGGGATAATTCATTCTCGAAAGGTATCGAAGGGATACACCGTCAATCTCGAACACGTCCATCCCTTCTATGCCACAGTCAAGGGGAGAAACTACGCCTTCTGTCACAACGGTACGATATACGACTTCGCGAGCGATGAAGGAACGACGGATACCCAGAGATATCTCGAGCTTCTGGTCAGTAATCTCGAAATATACGAAACGAAGAGAGCCCTGGAAATAACAGCGGCCTTTGTGGCGGAGAACTACCGCTACACGTTGATCAACGCGCTTCTCACTGACTATGAAAACATCTGGGCGATAAGGCAGAACGCAGAGAAAAACGACACGGAGCACGCCCTATTTCTTTACGAGATGGACGGGGTTAGGATAGTCTCTAGCGAACCCGTCGAGAAATTCGGCGATCTCCCCGGAAACTCTATCGAGATAAAAAACGGCGAAACGTTAGTTCTTTAGTAAGACCTAATAAGATTACGGATTCAAGAAAAGAACCGCCACGATGGCCGGTTTTTCTATAGTCATAGTTATTATTACTTCAGCTGGAATCCTATGCTTAAGTCGATGGTCGCAAGTCTGTTGTCCGTGAAGCCATCGGGGCTGTCGGAGTTTTCGGAAGTGCTCTTAGCGGTTCCCCCTATGAAACGTACATTTAATAGGTTTCGAGATAATCCGTTAGAAGCAGGCCGGCTCTCAAAGAAGCGTCCAGCACCGATCCCTCGAAGTCAAAGTCAGCTTCGTTAATGAACCTGCTGGAGGCGTAGAAACGGTAGATGTCTGTTGCTAGGTAAGCCTTTTCGTTCAGCCAGTACTCGCCCTTCACCTTGATAATCGGAACGCGACCGACATTCTTGTTATCGACGAATTTCGTTCCGTCGAGAGACTCGAAGTAGATATCTGCATTTCTCAACTGAAGGGACAAGCCGAGGGTGAGATAGCTGTTGCCCTTTCTCAAGACGTCGTAAGTGTAGCTGACCCTCTAGAACGGGAAGCCGTAGTTCAAGAGGATTCCGCTTCCGGCGGGGAAGGTGACTCCGTCGACTATCAGGTCGCTCTTAAGCTGAACCTTAGACTGAACCGGAGTGGCTGATACAGAAAGTAAACAGTGTGTTTGCCGATACTCAACCCGGCGGTGTACCTTTGATATAGGAAGAGAATATTCTGTCCGCCGTCTTTCTCATAATTCAGAACAGTTCCCGTCTGACCGAACTGAATTGTGTGGAAGATCACTCCCGTAAATCCGATCTCGTAGTCGAGCTCGAATTTGAACCTGTTTTCGGGATTGTTCACATCGCTGCCGATAAAATAACTGTGATAAGAAGAACCACTATCAGAGCCAACCTTGTCTTCACGATTTCACCTCAGTTCATACTGATTACAATAATAAAGCTTTCGGTTACAAAAGTGTCAGGTACTTTGGGGATTGTCGATCTCTTCTTTGCTGCTAAAATTGTCGTAAAGGGGGCATATATGGAGAAGCGTTTACCTATTCTGGAACATGATTATGAAAGACCGGCCGTTATCGAACCGACGAAGGTCATCTCTTCGATCACCGAGATGTCCGAAAGAGCGGTTATTCTCTTCTATCAGGGTGTGATAGAGAGTCTCTTGAAGAAGGGTCTTCTGAAGAAGATCAGTGACAGGAGAAGCGAGGTCGGACTGTATCCCGTCTATGAGATAGAGTACAAAGCGGTCAAAGTCGCGATCTTGAATCCCGGACTTGGAGCGCCGTCGGCGGCAGGCTTTTATGAGGAGCTCATCGCCCTTGGAGTTAGAAAGACAATAGCCTGCGGCTCATGTGGAGTACTGAAGAGGGAGATTCCGAGGGGAGAGATCATAGTCGTTCAGTCTGCCATTAGAGACGAGGGAACCTCGTATCATTACCTGGAGCCTTCCCACGAAATCACTGTAGACGCAGAGGTGTTAGAGAAGATAGAGGCCGCATTGGAAGCTTCATCGATTCCATATATCAAGGGAAAGACCTGGACAACCGACGCCTTCTACAGGGAGACGAAGAAGATAGTCAAGGAGAGAATCGACGAGGGTTGTATTACCGTCGAGATGGAGGCTTCCGCCCTCATGGCCGTCTCAAAGTTCCGAGATGTCGTCTTTGGACAGCTGCTTTCCTCGGGAGACGACGTTAGCGGCGAAGAGTGGGACAGAAGATTCCATCCTGAGTCCGCCAGTCACAAGGAGCGTGTCTTCTGGGCGGCGATCGAGTGCTGCCTGAGAATATAGGTCTATTGCCAGTCAAGCCCTTTGCTGCGCATAGTGGCAAGCTGAAAGGGTGATAGCATGTTCGAACCGATCGGAATTTCTGCAAGAGAACACTCAAGTGCGATAGAAATCTTAACCGAAGCATTTGCCGATGACCCGATGGTCAAATACGTAGTTAACGAAAAGAGAAGGGAACTCGTAAGGAAAATCTACGGAGTCATGTTCAAGGCCTATTGTGGTAACGGAAATGCCTATTTCGATTCACCCGATATGAACGGAATGATTCTTTGGATTGATTCTGAAGAAGATCCCGACCTTGGAGCATGGATCAGGAGCGGAGCCCTGAAGATGCTGATATTTCCAGCAAGGTCACTTAATCGTCTTATGAAGCTCGGCAGGGTAGTATCGAAGGTTCACAAAGAATGCATACAAGAACACCATCTTCATCTGATCTTCATTGCGGTTTCGCTCGCTTCTCAGAGAAAGGGTATTGGCAGACAGCTTTTGAACCTTCTTACGCGTGAAGCAGACTCCAGAGGACTTCAGTGTTATCTGGAAACCCAGAATCCGTCAAATTTAGCCTTCTACGAATCCTTTGGATTCTCCGTCGTAAAGGAAATCGAAATCTCGCCCGAGCTGAGATCTTGGAGCATGGTAAGGCCGGGACCGCTTCAAGAGCCATAGACGCGGGCTCTGGGGTGTAAGGTCTAGGGTCTGGCAAGAGCGTTAGAAGACATCATTGGTCATCAGTCTCAAACCATTAACCCGCCCATAGGAAACTGTTAGTTTCACTTAATAGGTTTTAAGTCCTCCCTTGAGGGAGGATGGGCCACGCAGGACCGTTCTCTCGTGACAGACTCTATTTTTTACATTAAGTTAACTTAGGATCTGGATACTAGGTGATTGTTCCTCGTTCCAGTGTGCCAAGAAGGCGA
>NZ_DIXC01000056.1 GCF_002435945.1 Mesotoga sp. UBA6090 | reverse complement strand
CTTCTTCGCCTTCTTGGCACACTGGAACGAAGAACAAATTCTTTTTCTTGGACGGACAACGTTGTCTGCTGGCACTTACGCGCCAGTGTCTTGGGGAAGAGCCGCTAGCTGATCGTGGTTTTGTTGCGGGATTGTGAGAACCCTACTTTCTGTCATGCCAGACCGTGATTAGGTATCTCGCTCTTGGTTCTTGACCTTACCAAGAACGAAGAACAGATTCCCGCTCTCAAACGAAGGCTTTCTTTCCTTGCCAACCGCCACGCATTCCTGCTACCTAGGGCTTTTCAAGACCAGATCCCGGTTCCAGACCGGGATGACGGCGTTAGGACGACTATTAGTTGGAACAGCTCTTTTGAACAACGATCAGCAATCTTTCATAACTGCCTAAGGGATTTTCTTGCACGACGAAGTCGGAACTGGGCTTTGCGAAGCAAGGACTGGGGTCCGTAGTGAGACTGGCGAAGATGTAATGCTCTCCCAGACTAGCCTAGGTAACTGCCTAACGATCTTGCATTTCATTGTGTTTTCTTCTGAAGGCGGCGATGAGATCGGTCTTTCTCTCCTCACCCCTTAACAGCGCAGCGACGTTCTTCCTGTGTCTGTAAAGAGAAAAACCGAAGAAGGCTAGCATCCATAGACCAACTGCATAGCCTTCAGTCAAGAAGAGAACGCCTGAAAGAATCGCAAGAGCAAGTACCGATGCCAAGGAAACGTACTGCGTTACTAGGACTATAGGAATCCAGATTCCAAAGAAGATGGCGACGTACCAGGGCAGAGTTCCGGAAAGCGTTCCGACTGTACAGGCCACTGCCTTGCCGCCCTTGAATTTCAAGAAGATTGAGTAGCTATGACCGACAGCAGCGAAAAAACCGATCATCATTCCCTCAGCAAGAGAGACTCCGAAGACAGCCCGGGCGATTATTACTGGAATGAAGGCCTTGAGACCGTCAAGGATCATAGCAACGGCTCCCGCGTAGCCACCCATGCTTCTCAATACATTCGTTCCACCGACGTTGCCGCTTCCTACTTTCGTTATGTTCACTCCACGAACTAGCGGAATGATGAAACTGAAGGGTATAGAACCCATTATGTATCCTATGAGTGCGAATAGTACGTACCTCATCTCTTCCTCCTGAGTTTCAAGAAGATTGGAGTTCCGTCGAATGGATCGAAATTCAGTCGAATAGAATTTCTGATTCCTCGCAGATAAGGCTCTGTGAAGAGCGCAGGATCATTTACATTCAGCATTATTATTGGAGGTCGGCTGGCAATTTGAGCTCCGTAGTAGATTTTCCCGCGTTTCTTGCCCTTCCCCGGTGCCGGGGTTCCCTCAGAGTATCTCTGCAAAAGCGTATTGAGGAGACCGGTAGGTATCCTGAGATCTATCTTCTTGGTTACCAGCATTATGTTGTCCAGCAGTTCATCCATACCTTCACCAGTTAAAGTCGAGGCGAAGACAACTGGGCTATAATCTATGAAGTACAGGTCTTGTTTGAAGGTCCTCGACAGCGCCTTTTTCCTTCTGCCATCGACTAGGTCGCACTTGTTGAAGACCGCGATAGTCGCCTTTCCATTCTTTTCAGCAAGGCCTGCGATACGCTGATCCTGATTGCCTATTCCATCGGCAGAATCTATTACCATAATGATGATGTCCGATCTTTCAAGCGCATCTATGGCTCTCATTACGCTGTAGTATTCTACGTTCATTACCTTGACTTTAGACTTCTTTCTTATGCCCGCGGTGTCAATAAAGGTAATGGGTATATCATCAATCACCACCGTTTCATCAACTGTATCGCGCGTTGTGCCGGAAACTTCCGTTACAAGACTTCTAGGACTCCCTACAATCCAGTTGAAGATAGAGGACTTTCCCGCGTTGGGTTTTCCAACAATCGAGATTTTCAGTGCAGATTCATCAATTTCTTCTGTTTCAACCGAATGACCTAGAGCGACCAGACGATCAAAGATCTTGTCCAATAGTATGTCGATGTTCAGACCGTGAGCAGAAGAGACTTTTATGGGGTCACCGAAACCGAGTGAAAAGATCTCATTCCCAACACTGGAGTAGAAGGAATCGAGATTCTCAACCTTGTTGGCAACAAAGACAATCTGCAAACGCTGTTTTCTCAAGTAGTCTGCCAGTTCCAGATCTGCGCTTGTGAGGCCGTTTCTTCCGTCCACCACAAAAAGAATAAGGTCACCCTCGCTCAAAAGCTCGAGGGTGACCTCTTTCATCTTCTCTTCAACTATGTTTTCCGGATTCTCAAAAAGCCCGCATGTATCGACAAGCTGAAAGGTGCGCTGCTGCCAGTCGACTCTTCCCACAGTGAAATCACGTGTTACACCGGGAATATCATCTACTATGGCTCTCCTGCCACCTACAAGTCTATTGAATAGAGTTGACTTTCCTACATTTGGTCGTCCAATAATAAGGACGGTGGCCACTAGAGGCTTTCTCCTTCTTCCTCAAGCTGATTCTTGATCATTTCTCCGAGGCTGTTGGAGTTGACGGTTCTGCTTCCATTTTCGTTTAGATCCTTTAGGACCTTTTCGGTCTCGGCTGCTTCTTTGTCTTTTATTAGCTGCCTTATCGAAACAACCATGTTTCTCGTGTCGTTATCGGGATCGTATACCAGTCTGATTATTTTGAATTGATCGTGCCTGCCTACTTTTACTGAGTCTTCGATGTTTTCGGTTCTCTCCAGAGAGACCTGAGAAACTGGTAGAAATGCCTCTACTCCGTAGGAATCGATCATTATTATCGCGCCGGACTTCGTCAGTCTGGTGACAGTGCCGGTAACGTGATCACCAACAGAAAGCTCTTCGGAAACCTTTTCCCAGGGATCGGAAGTGGCCTGTTTGATACTCAGTCTCATTCTTCTGTTTATCCTGTCTATGGAAAGTATCTTGGTATCTATTTCGTCGCCTTCTTTTACCACATCTTCTATCCTGTCTACGAAGTTCCACGAGACTTCCGAGACCGGCACAAAGCCAGAGACATACTCTTCCAGCTCGAGAATAACGCCAGTGGGAAGGACCTTCGCCGTCTTGGCCTTCAGGATGTCACCTTCCTTGTATTTGTCTTCAATGCTTTCCCAGGGATCGCCCATCGCTTCTCTGTATGAGAGAGAAAGCGTTCTCTTCTCTTCGTTTATCTCCTTGATGGTTACCTTCACTTCGTCTCCAACTTCTACAACGCTCTTCAGATCCTTCTTTACATTTCCCCAGAAGACCTCCGAGATGTGGACAAGACCCTCCACTCCAGGCTCTAGTGAGACGAAGAAGCCAAACGGCGCAATATTCTTCACAGTGCCAACGACAGTCGAATCGACCTCGTACCTCTCGCTGAGTGTCGACCAAGGATCCTCGCTCATCTGTTTCAGAGACAGCGATATCTTCTTTTCTTTTTCATCTATGCCTATGACCTTTGTCTTCACTGTCTGACCGGGCTTGAGAAGATCACTTATTCTTACACTCGCATCCCAGCTCATTTCCGAGGCAGGAATCAGCGCGGTCACGTTGTCGTTCAGTTTGACGAAAGCTCCAAAGTTCTTTATCGACTCGACCGTTCCTTCAAGTTCCTGACCGACCTCAATAGTCTGGAAGTAAGCCTTAATTGCCTCTTCCTGGAATGCGCGAAGCGAAACAACCACATTGATGCCGTTTCTCTGCCTCTTGAATCTTATGACTTTGAACTTCAGAGTTCCTTCAGGTGCGGGGTCGCCCTTTCGAATTCCAGATTCGGAGCCGGGAAGAAAGGCCGGGACACTCTTAACCAACCTTACGTTGTATCCTGCGTTCGTCTCGGAAACAATCTTTCCGTCTATCGCTTTGCCTTCTCTGTAAGCCTTTTCCACCTTGCTAACTGCCTGTCTAGCGTGTACTCTTTTCTCAGAGACCGTACTTCTGCCTTCCTCTTCGTTGGTCTTTATGACCATGACCTCTATCTTATCTCCAACGTTGTACTCTTCAATATCATTTACCAGCTGGTCCAAGGGAACGAACCCATCGAGCTTCCCGTCCATTATCACCATCAAGCCGTCTGGCTGGACGGAGAAAACCTCTGCATCCTTTCTACTTCCTTTCCTTACTGAGGAAACATCCATCTGTTCAAATATCTCCTCCATGCTCAGGTTTTCATCTTGCCGATTCATTTTCTCTTCCATTGTCGGTTACCTCCCTATTATTGTCTATGTAATCCAGTATCTTCTGGATTTGTTCGTACGGAGTTGATGTGCCGCTAATCAGAGCAACCTTCCCCATATCGCCTCGAGGAAGATCCTTCAAATCTGTCACGTGAAGTGCCTTCTTACCTAGTCTTTCAACTATCTTAACGAGTTTCTTTGTATTAGAGCTGTTTCTTCCACCGATCACTATAACCGTGTCGGAAATTCTTGCCAGTCGCTCCGCTTCAGATTCTCTCTGTATAGTGACTTTACAGATCGTATTGTACACGGTCACCCTTTCTCCAAGTCTGGACTGCACAAACGAAGCGAAGCTATCAAAATCGACGCTACTCATCGTTGTCTGAGAAACGATAGCAACGCGTTCTTTGCCCTCTAGCTTTTTCAATATCGAGTCGTAGTCTTCTCCGGGCTCCACTATCAAATAGTCCTTCAGTCTACCCGAAAGAGCCGTGACTTCGGGGTGATTTTTCTTCCCGTATACCAAAACAAAGTTGCCTTGCTGCTCGAGATCGACTGCCAGGCTAAATACATTGTACACTATAGGACAAGTCAGGTCTATCACTTCAACGAAAACACGCCGTAATTTCTCTTCAGATGCAGGGTCGATTCCGTGTGCTCTGATTATCACGACTCCCTCATGCCTTTCAGAGAGAAGGCTATCTTCAATCACTTCCAGGCCCAGTTCCTTCAGATCGTTCATTACCTTTTCATTATGGACGATCTCCCCAGTCGCGTAGACCTTCTTGCCGGATTTAAGAAGCTTTATCGTTTCGCTTACGGCCCTGTCCACCCCGTAGCAGAAGCCGACTGACCTTGCAAGCCGGACTCTCTGTCGTCTCTCGGCAAGGGAAACGATCGCGGATACAACTTCATCTACGCTAAGGTTCGTCGTGTCAAGCACTATAGCATCGGAAGCAGCCTTTAGAGGAGCAACGGATCTAGTCGAGTCGTTGTGATCCCTTCTTTCGATCTCTGCGAGAATCTCCTCAAAATCTGCTTCGACGCCGCTCGCATTCAGCTGAGCAAGTCTTCTCCTTGCCCTTTCTCTCGCGGAGGCCGTAAGAAATATCTTCAGCTCCGCTTCCGGAATGACAACAGTTCCGATGTCACGGCCCTCCATAACTACGTTTCCTTGTTTTGAAAGATTTCTCTGTTGCTCCGTAAGAAAGTCTCTCACATAAGAATATTTGGCAATGTCCGAAGAGAGAAGAGATACCTCTCTGGTCCTTATCTCTTCTCCCAGGGGATTTCCATCGAGTGTGATTCCTGAATCAGAAAGCGAGAAGTAAGTATGGCTCATTAGGTCGGCCATTGACTTGCGATCCGAAAAACTCACATTGGCTCTCTTTGCCTTCAAAGCAAGCGCCCGATACATTGCACCGGTGTCGATATATACGAAATCAAGACTTGAAGCGACTAATCTCGCGACGGTTGATTTGCCCGATCCGGCAGGTCCGTCAATCGCAATCCTCAATTTTGATCCCCCGCATCTCTAACCTGGAGCTTTAGAAGATCCAGTTGCTTGCGGGAAACCTCGGAGGGGGCAGATGTCATCAAGTCTGCGCCACTGGCCACCTTTGGGAAAGCAATAACCTCTCTTATCGACTGAGCGCCGACTATTATCGCAACGATCCTGTCCAGACCTGGAGCGATCCCGGCATGCGGGGGCGGGCCAAATTTGAAAGCCTCAAGAAGATAACCGAACTTCTCCATTGCCTCTTCACGCGTAAGACCTATGAGATCGAAGACCCTGCTCTGAATGTCTCTTCTGTGTATTCTCACAGATCCGCTGGCAACTTCGTATCCGTTGAGAACCAGATCATAAGCCTTGGATCTAACTCTTAGCGGATCAGTTTCTGCGTACTTTTCGAGATCTTCGAGGTCAGGCATGGTGAAGGGGTGATGTTCGGCCTCAATCCGCCCTTCCTCCGAGTTGTAGGAGAACATCGGGAAATCAGTCACCCAAAGAAAATCGAAACCTTCGACTTCGAACTCTTCCTCTCGGATGATCTTTCCCCTAATCTGGCCAAGGGCCTTCGAGAGTGCAGCACTTTCTCCAATACTAAAGAGGATGAGGTCTCCTTCTTCCGCCTTCAGCAAAGAGCTCACTTGCGCAAGCTCGGTGGGACAGTGCTTCAAAACCGATGATTTCAATCCATCGTTCTCCACCTTCGCCCACATAAGACCGCCCAATCCACTTTCTTTAGCAAAGACGGTGTACTCGTCCAGTTTCTTGCGGGAGAATCTTTCTGCCTTCCCTTTCACGAGAAATCCCTTTATTCTTTCCTCTCTATTGATTGCGTCACCGATAACTTTGAAAGTCGTTCCCTTGAACAAATCGCTAATATCTTTGATTTCCATTCCGTATCTCGTATCTGGTTTGTCGCTCCCGTAAAGGTCGATTACCTCTTCGTAAGTGAAACGCTTGAAGGGGGGTTTTATCTCAGCAGAGGCCGCTTCATGAAAGGCATGCTTCATCAAGCCCTCTGCCATCGAAAAGACGTCTTCTTCGTCTGCAAAGGACATCTCAACATCTATCTGAGTGAACTCCGGCTGTCTGTCCGCTCGAAAGTCTTCATCCCTGAAACACTTCGCAATTTGATAGTATCTGTCAAAGCCGGAGACCATAAGCAGTTGTTTGAAAATCTGAGGTGATTGGGGAAGAGCGTAGAACTTTCCGGGCTTCAGACGAGAGGGAACCAAAAAGTCTCTTGCTCCTTCGGGAGTGGATTTGCCGAGAATCGGCGTTTCAACATCGACAAACCCGTTCTTGTTCAAGTATTCCCTCACGGCCTGAACGAATCTGTGCCGCGTCAGCATGTTTCGCTGCATTTTAGGGCGCCTGAGATCCAGGTACCTGTAACGAAGATGCATCTCCTCGGAAGACTCTTCGTCAATATTTATGTAAATCGGCGGCACTTCGGCGTCCGAGAGAAGCTCCATTTCAGAAGAGAGAATCTCGATCTCTCCCGTGGGAAGTTTCCGATTTATCGCGTCGTCAGGTCTCCCTCTTACCGATCCAGTTACCGTGATGCAAAACTCGTTTCCTAGCTTTAGGGCATGGCTGTAAAGCACCTCGTCTTGAGGATCAAAGACGACCTGCGTTATACCATATCTATCTCTAACCTGAACGAACTTGATTCCACCAAGATCTCTTATACGGTCAACCCAGCCGTTCAAAGTTACTGTCTTGCCCGTGTCGGAAGCCCTCAATTCGCCACATGTGTGCGTTCTCTTCTTCAACTCCAACACCTCCCACAGAGATAATATTACCACGTCAATTTCTAGGATGGAATCCCGATTTGTGGTAGAATCATTTAGAATATTTCCTTCGGGGAGGTGTAGAAATTGAAAATGAAACTTTTACTTGCCTCACTGCTTATTTTCGGTCTGGCATTCACTTCAGCGGTAGCTGCCGTCAACTATGTTGACGTCAGTTCAAATCACTGGGCGTATGATGCGGTGATGAAACTATCTGACCTGGGTATTTTGTCGGGAATTGTACAGGCTGATGGCAGAACTTACTTTAATGGTAACGATCCGCTGACAAGATATCAAACAGCTGTCATGCTCAAGAAAACTCTGGATTACGTTGAATTGAATTTCGCGATGCAGGGAACCGTACCTCAGGTCGGCGCGGTAGACGGAACGCTAATGTCGCGACTTGAGGCTCTCGAACTTGCGTTGACCGATTCCACCGGAAGATTGATCGATACCATGGATCTTCAACTGAGAATAACGGCTCTGGAAAACAGAATCGCTTCACTTGGCATTTCGACGAACGGAAGCGTATCTCAGAGCACCGTAGAGTCTCTTCGACAGCAGATTATGAAATTCGTCGAAGATCTTTCGTTCACGACAAAGAAACTCGACACTCTTGCTGGCGACATCCAGAATGTGCAGAACAACATGTCGAATCTTTCCGTTATGGAATCGAAAGTCAACGACGCAGTCAGGAGAGTCGACACGCTGAGTGGGAACATCAGTACTATACAGAGCTCTCTCTCTTCAAATGAAAGAGCGATCTCTACTCTGGACTCCACTGTTAGGTCACTTTCCAACTCTCTCAGCGACTATGATGCAAAGCTCAGTACAATAACAAACAGAGCTTCTACCAACGCTATGGAGATCGCGTCAATTAAAGAGTCAATGGCAACAATTTCCGGCGACATCTTGAGTGTAAGAGATCTTCAGAATAAGATAGCTTCTCTAGAGAACCAGATTGCAAATGTGAAGCTCCCTTCAGAAGCGACCAGCAAGCTCGATGAGCTTTCGGCGAGAGTGAACACGATTGCTTCGGACTACGCGAAGATCGGCGATTTGCAGAATTACGTCACGAGGACTGATCTGAAGGCTAACCTTAACCTTTACGCGGGCGTAGATGAACTTGCTAAAGTCAAGAACAGCAATGAAGTACTCACAAAGGACATCGAGAACCTCAGGAATGATTTCTCTTCTGAAACGGGGATCATCAAGGGTGACATTGGGAATCTGCAGAGAAGCATCAATGCAATAAACGAGATTGTTACTATTCATGAGAACGAGCTCGCTTCTCTAAAGTCCTCTGTGAGCACTGTCTCTTCGCTCAGGAGCGATCTGAACGCACTTAATTCAAAGTTCAACGCTCTCACAGACCAGCAAGCAAAGGATTTCACTGCGAATCAGGCAAGTCTTGCCGATCTTGAGGCTCGAATGAACGAAAGCATGGATATGCTCAATGTCTCAGTCGAAGCAAGTCTTTCCAGGATTTCGCTTGGAATGGATACGGTGAATACGCAGCTCGGCAAGAATGAAAGCGAAATCAAAGCGCTTAAGACGAGAACGGATTCACTGGAATCAAGACTAAACACCACGGTGGTCAACCTTGAGAGATACCTCAGGATCAGTGACCTTGAGACTCAGCCTGTGATCGTCAATCTCTCTGACAGAGTTGCCGAGATAAACAGCGCGACAATCGATGCTGCCACAAAACAGGACGTTGAAGCTCTCCAGAAGAAGACTTCACCCTGGTTGATACTCTCTACAGTAAGTTCGCTTGCTGCGCTTGGTATTTCTATCTGGGTTCTTATTGACTCAGGCATAATATAGTAGAAGAGCTATCGTAATGATTGACCCGGGGTTTAGCCCCGGGTTTTTGCTATAATTGAAGCTGACGAGTTCTTGCTGGAGGTGCTTGATGAAAGTCGCAGAAATTTCTTCACTTGGAAAACTAATAGATGAGCGTGTTCAGATTAGGGGTTGGATCAGGAGAAAGAGATCGAGTGGAAAGATTCAGTTTCTCTTTCTCAGAGATGGTTCGGGCTTCGTTCAGGCGATCGTTGAGAAGTCAAGCGTCCCTGCAAGCGTGTTTCAGGCAGCCGCCTCTTTGAAGATGGAGTCGAGTCTGATAGTTACCGGACTTGTGAAGGCAGAGGTGAGGGCACCGGGTGGTGTCGAGTTGCTGGTGGAGGATCTCGAGATAGTTCAGATTCCAGAGAAAGACTTCCCAATCAACAAACCCGATCATTCAATCGACTTCCTTATGGACAACAGACACTTATGGCTAAGAACCCAGCGGCAGACGCATGTCTTGAGGATTCGCCACGAGATTATTCGAGCCGTCAGAGAGTTCTACAATGACCGCGGCTTCATCCTCGTCGATACACCTATCTTCACCGGTTCTATTGGGGAGAGCGCGGGAAATACCTTTGAAATCGACTACTTCGATTATGGAAAGGCCTATCTCGCACAGACGGGGCAGCTCTATCTTGAAGCTGCAGCTATGGCTCTTGGAAAGGTCTACAACCTTGGCCCCACTTTCAGGGCGGAGAAATCGAAGACGCGAAGACACCTTATAGAGTTCTGGATGAACGAAGCCGAAGTTGCTTATTACGGCCACGACGACAATATCAAGCTGCAGGAAGACCTCGTTGCTTACGTAGTTAAAACGACCCTCGAGAGAGCCGGAGAAGATCTCAAATCAATCGGAAGAGATACATCAAAACTGGAGGAGATCGAGACTCCCTTTCCAAGGATTACTTATGACGAAGCAGTGAGACTTCTTCAAAAGAAGGGATTCGAGATAAACTGGGGAGAAGACATCGGCGGGGATGAAGAAACTGCGATTGCAAATGAATTCGACAAGCCGGTCGTTGTAGAGCGCTATCCGAGAATGATGAAGGCCTTCTACATGCAGCCCGATCCCGAAAGACCAGATGTTGTTCTTTGCGACGACATGCTGGCCCCTGAAGGCTATGGAGAGATAATCGGAGCCTCTGAGAGAATTCATGATAGAGATTTGCTGATTAAGAGAATCGAGGAATACGGTCTGGATGTTTCATCCTATGACTGGTATCTCGAACTACGCGATTACGGTTCTGTTCCCCATAGCGGTTTTGGAATGGGAATTGAAAGAATCGTAGCCTGGATTGCCGGTCTCGAGCACATTAGAGAGGCTATTCCCTTCGCAAGAACGCTGTATAGGATTCATCCGTAGGAGGTCTTATGGAAGAGGAACGTTTTCTTACTCCGGGCGAGGTACGGGAAGATAACTCAATTAAGAGCCTGAGACCCAAGAATCTTAAGGAGTATATCGGTCAGTCCCAGATAAGGCGAAGATTGCGAATTGCCATCGAAGCGGCCAGGGTGCGTCATGAGGCACTTGATCATGTTCTGCTTGCCGGGCCTCCCGGACTGGGGAAGACGACACTCGCCCACATCATTGCAAATGAACTTGGGAGCGAGATCTATGTCACCTCGGGGCCGGTAATTGAGAAGCAGGGTGATTTGGCAGCCATCTTGACGGGACTAGAGCGCGACGATGTACTTTTCATAGATGAGATCCACAGGTTGAACAGAAGCGTTGAAGAGATTCTCTACTCGGCGATGGAGGACTTTCAACTGGACATAATGATCGGGAAGGGTCCTAGCGCGAGATCGATCCGTCTAGATTTGAATCCCTTTACACTCGTCGGAGCCACAACGCGAAGCGGCTTCATAGGTGCTCCATTGAGGAATCGTTTCGGAATGATACTCGAGATGGAGTTCTACCCCGACAAAGACTTGAAACAGATAATCATCAGATCGGCCACTCTTTTAGGAACTTCGATAAGGGAGGATGCAGCCCTTTTACTTGCAAGAAGGTCGCGTGGTACTCCCAGGATAGCCAATAGATTGCTTAGACGGGTACGGGATATAGTAACTGTTGAGGGTGAAAACGAAATTACTGTGAATACCGTCGAGTCGGCAATGACATTGCTCTCCATAGACGAAGAAGGCCTTGATTCAATGGATAAGAGGTTGCTCGGGGTCCTGATTGAGAGCTATAATGGGGGACCGGCAGGTGTAAAGGCTATTGCAGCCTCAATTGGAATCGAACCTGAAACAATCAGTGAAGTTTACGAGCCTTTCTTGCTTCAGAGCGGCTTCCTGGTCCGGACAAATCGGGGCAGGATGGTCACCGAAAAGGCATACCGGCACCTGGGACTTCCTCTAAAGGGGAAGACCTCCGAACTGTGGAACTACGTCGACCAGAGAGACGAGGCAGAGGAATAGAATGGATGCCTCCTCTTGTAGGAACCGAAGGAGTGAGAGTTCCGACTGGTCTATTGAGTTCCCAGGCCTTTGCAGTTCGGAAGAGCGTTTATCATTATTTAACGATTTTCGCAGTCGTTTCTTAGTAATTACGGGGTGAGAGTTATGAAGGCAGCAGTTTTCTACAACAAGACAAGAATTTCTTCCGAGACGTTAGATTGGCTTTCAAAGGAAATCGAATCTCATGGCATAGAGACTTCGCTTTGTGAGGACGGAATCTCGTGTTTGCCGCTAGAGGCCGAGGTTATCCTCACCTTCGGAGGAGACGGAACCGTCCTGAAGGCAATACCGATGGCAATCATGAATGATCTCCCTGTAATGAGTTTCAGGGTGGGAAGTGTGGGCTTTCTGGCTGCCTTTGAGCTTAGCATGCTTCATACGGTGCTCGATCTCTTACTTGAAGACAGACTACAGAGTATCAGGAGAAATGTGATGGAGATCAAGATCGGAAATGCTACTAGATATGCGCTCAACGACTGCGTTGTTGAACGTTCTTCACCGAGCAGAACTGTCTCTTTCAACATCAACATTTGTGGACAGAGCAGTTATTCGGTTGTCGGCGATGGAGTAATCTTCGCGACAAATACCGGTTCAACTGCCTATGCAATGGCAGCGGGTGGAGCCCTTGTCGATCCCGATGCGAGCTGCTTTCAAGTTACACCTATTTGCCCTCACAACCCTTTTGTTGGATCGGTAGTTCTTGCGGCGACAAGAAAAGTCAAATTGGAAGTGAGACAAGACAAAGGCTTCCCTCTTGAAGCCTACATAGATGGTAGTCTCATATCTAAAATCAGGACAGGGGACAGGATCGAAGTCGGCCTTTCAGAGAAGAGCGTTTCTCTTCTGCGTGAAGGGAGCTTCGACTTCGTCGCTCTGCTGAAGAAAAAGCTGGCATTTGGGGGGCGTCTACGAGATGATATCTAAAGTCGGCCTCGAAAGAATCGGCAACTTGAGGATCGAGATCCTCAGAATGGCCAGATATGTGCAGAGCATATTCAACAAGACAGCCGTAGCAGTTCTCGAGAGAAATGAACACCAGGCAAGAGACGTGATCTATTCGGACTCTGTCATAGACTATCATCAGGTGGAGTTGCAGGCGATGATAATTGGGCTTACGGGTATATTGACTCCGACTGGCAAAGAGCTGAGGCTTCTTACCCTCTCGATGAACATTGTGAGCACGCTTGAACGGATAGGCGACAAGTGTGTCTTCATTTGCGAGAGAAGTCTCTCACTGACGAAGAGGCCGCCGATCGGTTATCACGAGAAGCTAAAGACTATGTTTGAATTGGTGTCGATAATGGCGAAGGGCGCGATCGACAATCTAGTCGATCCTTCTCTGTCTGAGGCAGTCAGGCTATGCAAGAACGATGACTTTGTTGACAGGATCCAGGAAGAGGTGAAGGTAGATCTCGTCAAATACTGCGAGGAGTCGCCTTCGATAATCAGCAGAGCGCTTGACCTTATGATGATTTTCAGTGCTCTCGAAGAAATCGCCGATCTATCTACAGAACTGATGGAAGCTGCTGTATATATTGATACTGGTAGATATTATAGATGTGTAAACGATAACTTTCAGCCTGTCGATTTCGGAACCCAGAATGGCGAGAGGTGATTCTTCTTGAAGACTCTTTTGAAGTACATAGGAGCTCAGGCATTAGGTGCGATTTTTGTGGGTCTTGCAGGGTTTATAATTTTTGTTAGTCTGGAGTTGCTTTACTACCTCTCGGATTTGATTATCAGGTATAAGGTCGGAATCGACAAGCTCTTCCTCTTAATCTACTACAACCTTCCTGAGTTCATAGTTCTTGGAATTCCCGTTGGAATTCTGCTCGCAATTTTCTGGGTGCTCTCGAGAATGCGTTCCGATAACGAACTGATTGCTCTTCAGACGCACGGGATCTCTCTTAAGCGACTGGTAATACCCTTCTTGCTGATAGGAGTGGTTTTCAGCGGATTCGCTTACCTGTTGAACGACTATCTTGTTCCCACGGCCTCCACTAAGGCTAGCGAAGCGATGGCAAGGTTTGTTTATAAACAGCCCGAAGTAACCCTCAAGGAAAACGTCTTCATGCAAGACAGCCAGGGAAGAATGATCTACGTTAGAAGAATAGATCAGAAAACAAAGGAACTAAAAACCGTCTCGATTTATGAAATGTCGAGAGGCCAGGTAACGTTGACCACGGCAGAAAGTGCAGTTATCTCATCAAACAAGTGGATACTCAGCAACGCGAAGATCTACCAGACGGATGCTTCCGGATTTCTCGGTGTGGAGATGCAGTTCGATACGGCAGAGTTTGAGATTGACGATGATATCGAGCGCTATCTTGCAAGTTTCAAGTCACCTAAGGAGAAGACTAGCGCCGAGTTGAGAGAAGACATACAGGCCTTCAAGAAGACAGGTATAAATACTTCATCTCTTGAAGTTGCTCTTCAAGAAAAGTATTCGATGTCGATAGCTCCGCTTGTCATAGTTCTTCTTGGAGTACCTGTTTCGCTGATGTTCAATCTTCAGTCGAAATCCTGGTCCGTGATACTGACTTTTCTTCTAGTAGTCATATATCAGGGTTCTGGAGCCTGGCTCAGCGGCATGGGAAAGGAAAACCTAATCAACCCTTCTCTGGCGCCCTGGATACCAAACATCGTCTTCTCTATCCTTGGCGTAGTGATTTACTCGCTTATAGATACAAAGGCAAGCTACAGACTGTCGGAGTTTTTCACTAGAATACTCAAAGTATCGGCAATTTTATTGATACTGCTGGTTCCCGGTCTGCTTCAGGGGTCGGATATAAGGATCGTTGGAGGTACAATCGTAGGAACGAAGAACGGAAGGGAAATACTTCTTGGTGACGGTGTTACTGTCGAATATGTCAGCGACACAATGACCGCCACGATTGAAGCTTCCAATGCCTCAATTCTTAACGTCGATTCGACTCCCGAATCGATCTCCTTCTGGGGAAACGTGAAGATGTTGAGCGACGAGACCACTATTCTTTCGGATAGACTGATTCTAGATCTTACCAATGAACGAGTCGAAAGTATACAGGTTTTTTCGCGAACGGAAATTGAAGTCCCTGCGGCAAGAGGCGACACATCGAAGACTGGCTCCAAGGTTCCACTCTATGTCTACGGAGACTATGTACAGTCTACGATAGAAGCATCGCCGACAATGAACATGAGCGAGGGGTATGTAACGACTTGCGACCAGGAACATCCGCATTATCGCTTCAGAGTCTCATCGGCCGTTGTGGTGCCGGGAAAGGGCATGTCCGTTCAGAACTTGTTGATGTATATCGGCAACGTCCCGGTTTTCTATCTGCCGGCCTATTACTTCCCATTAGATGATCCCGATAGAAGACCGTTTGATGTTGACCTGAGCGGTATAGCCGATGCCGAGACAAGGATCACGGTTAGGTATCTCGAACTCGACTGGCTGCTACTTCAGGGGACTTGGTACAGAAACTGGATGTCAACCGAAGACGCCTTTACCGCAAAGTCTGTTCTCTACACTCCTTTGGGAGATATAGAGTTGTTTGGGCAGTTCGGACAGCAGAAGGAAACGAGCTACGGCGCATATGTGCTGCTCAAGCCTGTTTTTGAATTGCTAAGAATTCAGGGCGGTGCACTATATCTGACCGGCCCCTCGCTGAAAGAGCTCCAGACTCCCTTCAGTGGAATAAACCTTGGGGAGAGTATTGTGAAGAACAAGGTTACTCAGCTTGACCCATTCGCCGTGAAGGAGTCATTAAATGCCACCGAGATGCAGCTTGCGTACGTTCAGCTTCTCTCTCCTGAGGATTGGGAACTGGAGCTCGATGTAATCGGCGCATTCGCCAGGTACGATGACAAGAACCTGTGGATGGTCAACCTGCAGAACCTGACTGTACCGTCTGATGATAGTATCGATGCAGGCTTCTTCAAGTTGAGCACATCGGAGTTCAGGGTCAACGGACTCTTCGGTCAGAGATATATAAATCCGAATATTCTCTACTCGTTGAGGACCAAAGCCTCTGCCGTCAAGACGGAAGGTGTCTTGTTCGGCGCCGATATGTCGGTTCAGTCGTTGAACTTCACTTTGGCTTCAAATGCGGCAACTATCACGGAGCTTTTCATGCCTTCAAATATGGAGGACTTCGTGCTCGAGGTCAACAAATACCTTCTTGCTCTCGGTAATCTGAAGATAGGCGGAGATATCAAGAGCACATTCGACGCATCGACGACTGAGCTAAACATAACGATGCCTGCCGATAACAAAGGTATAGGCCGCAACTATCTTACTTTTGCCTCGGAAGACGGCAAACTGAAAATCAACAGCAGATACGCGCTGGACTACAACTCTGAACACGAGAAGAATAAAGATAGGTTGTTCTGGATTGATCCCTTCGACATTCTTTATGATGGATTTGTTTCGATTGAATTGAAGTTCTATTTTGAATCGAGGTACGACGGTTCCTTCAAGGTAGAGGGAAAGAAACTGCGCGTTTACAAGGATATAGAATTGTACAAAGGAGAGTGGGGGCCACTTTCGCTCGGCGTTGTTCTGGAACCCGCCTACGAAATGGCCTTCTTCTATGACTCAGATGAAGCCTGGAAACTCACGAAGAACGAGATTCCCGTAACTCTAAAGAATGAACTGACCTTCAGACCTTTTGACTGGTACTACATCGGAATACAGTACAATCCCGTTCTTACGTACGATTTTATAAACCAAGAATGGCGTCTCGATCATCCCGGAAAGCTTTTGACCGGTATTGAAACTGAAATCCTTAAGGCTGATTATATTCTTGAACTGGATTACGAAGAGCTGGTTGCCAGTCCCACTGAGATGAACTGGCTCGGTAAGGGACTTCTGAAAACAGAAGGAGAGGTAGAGTTCTGGGGAATGAAGTTTGGCCAGAAGACTGAGACAATCTTCATGCCTGTTACTTCCAAAGCATCCGAGACGTCCTACACCCTCACTTTTGATTCAGAGGTTTTCTCTCACCAGACCGAGAGCAAAGTGTACTGGCAGAGCGGGGATAAATTCGACGATTTCGTAAACAAGGAGAGATTGACCCTCGAAATCGCTAACGAAACAAAACTTGAATTCACTCTCGACTGGACGTTCGATGCCTCACCCAATGTTGCTGAAGATGAAAGAATGCTAAAGGATCTGGTCTTTGGTTCCTCTATCAAGATCAAAGATTTCGCCTCGCTTGGAGTGAAGTTCAGATATCCTTATCTTTCAGGCTCAAGAAAGATATACGACAGATTGAAGTTTGAGGTCAATGATCTCTCGGTGGGAGTAGTCTCCTGGAGGGCCGCTTCACTGGACTTCACGACGGATTTCACGAAGTTTGATTCAAAGTACAAGTATCCCGAAAAGTACTTCACTAAGTCAGAGTCTCAGGCTAGATTCCTGATATGGCAGTCGACACGGCTGACGATTTCAACTCTCTCAGTCGGTGAGTACTTTGTCGCGACCTCAACGGCGTCTGAAACCGGGTATTCTGCATACTCCTTTGGCATATCTAACGTCAAACTCGATAATAAAACTGTGCTTGGGGGTAGAACGGCGAAGTTCGAGGAGTTTGGACTCTCTATGGAACTCCGTATGGCTGAGGATTACTACTTCACAATGCACGTTAACGAACTTTTCTTCCCGATGGGCTCGCTCTCTGATACTCCAGGAGTTCTCAACAGGCTCTCTCTTGGAATAGACGGAAGCGGAAGAAGAAGTTTCGTCGAGATTGGGACTTATGCCGGAGATATTTCTCAGTGGGATGAATCAACCTCGAAGATTTCACCGATGTACTTCGATCTGCACTGTATGGCCCTGGAAGTAGTACTGAGACTTAACTTCGGAAGTGAAGTCAACACGATCCAGGATACTGTTGAGACAATTGCTTTGAAATACTATATTAAGGAACTGAAGGATAGGTATTTCGTGATCGGCCTTTATAAAGGCGCTCCGTTCTTCAGATTCAGATTCTGAGGTGAGAACTGTTGACTGACTACGTAAAGAGAAAGGAGCTTCTTCTGGAGCTCAACTCTAAGATAAGTGATTGCAATCTCTGCCCGCTTAGCTCCTCGAGAACCAACACGGTCCCTGGAGAAGGCTCGATCGAAACACCTGTAGTGTTTGTGGGCGAAGGACCGGGGGCAGACGAAGACGCTTCCGGCAAACCTTTTGTGGGAAGGGCCGGCGAACTGCTTACGAGGATACTGGAATCCGTTGGGCTTTCGAGGCAAGATGTATTTATCACCAATATTGTGAAGTGCAGGCCTCCAAAGAATAGAGTGCCGACGACCGATGAACAGAGGGCATGCTCAGCGTATCTACTCTCTCAGCTGGCAGTAATTAAGCCAAAGGTCATTGTCGCATTGGGCGCGACAGCACTATCATATTTCGTGGCTCAGGACGGAATCCAAATCACCAAAGTGAGAGGACAGCTCTTCGACTGGATCGGAGGAGTAAAGGTCTTTGCAATGTTCCATCCCAGCTATCTTCTTAGGAATGCTTCAAGGGCGCCGGGTTCACCGAAGAGCTTGACCTGGGAAGACATTCAGAAAGTCAGAAAGATGTACGATCAGCTGCTCGCAGGAAAGGAAATCAACATATAGGAGGAAAGCATGGCCGAAAACTATTTGGTTACTGGAGGAGCAGGATTCATCGGATCACACGTTGTAGACCACTTGATTTCAGCTGGAAAGATACCCATCGTTGTGGACAATCTATCGAGTGGAAAGATTGAGAACTTAGATCCTCGAGCGCTCTTCTATGAACAGGACATAACAGACGTCGAAATGATGGAAAGAGTCTTCATGCTCCATAAACCGACCGCTCTCTTCCATCTGGCCGCTCAGATAAGCGTCTCCAAATCGGTTAGAGAACCCGAAGAAGATGCGATGATAAATATTATTGGCTCGCTGAGGCTTCTGAAAATCGCGGCAAAATACGGAATCAAGAAGGTTATCTTTTCATCTACGGGTGGCGCGATCTACGGCGACGACGTCAAGAAGATTCCAACCGACGAACAAGAGCTTCCCAAACCACTTTCTCCGTACGGTATCGCAAAATTCTCAGTTGAAAACTACCTTAGATTCTTCTCCAACGAAATCGGTATGAAGTATATGGTCCTCAGATACGCCAATGTCTACGGCCCGCGACAGGACCCTTACGGAGAGGCAGGCGTTGTCGCGATCTTCTCGGAGAGGATGCTTCGCGGTCAAGAGGTTGTTATCTTCGGGGATGGGGAATGCGTAAGAGACTATGTATTCGTTAGTGACGTCGCTAAGGCGAATCTTCTGGCACTCGAGAAATGCGAAAATGAAATCGTGAACGTTGGAACGGGAACAGGAACGTCGGTAAATGAATTGTTCGCGAAAATGAAGAATCTAACAGGTTATTCTAAAGAAGCGGTTCACAAAGAATCCCGGCCAGGTGATCTGAAGAAATCGATCCTTGATGCAGAAAAAGCAAGATCCTTGCTGGATTGGGAGGCTTCTGTGAACCTGGAAAAGGGGCTTGAGAGAACAATTGAGTATTTCAGAAACGAACTGGTCTCCTCTCAGTGAGAGGCTTAGGCCAAGAGAGTTTGATGACGTTGTAGGTCAGGAGCACTTAACTGGAAACAAGGGGATTATTCGCGGAGCAGTTGAGAGTGGCAAGCTGTTTTCTATGATTCTATATGGTCCTCCTGGAACAGGAAAGACGACGATAGGCGAAATCATCAAATCGAAGCTTGGAAACCGATACCATTTTGAATTCTTCAGTGCCAGTCTTCAAGGAACGGGCGATTTGAAGAAGCATTTCGAACATGGAGAGAGACTGAAGAGGGTCGGCCAACAACTCGTGCTTTTCGTCGACGAAATTCATCGGCTGAACAAAAGTCAGCAGGATGTCTTCCTTCCAGTGACCGAGAAGGGTCTTATAATCCTTATCGGCGCCACAACGGAGAATCCCAGTTTCGAGGTCAATCCCGCTCTTCTCTCGCGCTGCAGACTTGTTATTTTGAAAAATCTAAAGCAAGAGGATATTGCCAATCTTCTCAGAAAGGCAATGGTGAAGGACAGTCTTCTGAGAGAGTCATGTGTAAAGGTCAACGAAGACGTGATCGATGTGATTTCTCAGAGCAGCGGAGGCGACGCCAGAATAGCACTGAACCTACTAGATACTCTCGTAGAAAGCGCCGCGGCACTAGACAGACCCGTCCTTGATTTGGAAGTCATGAATGAACTCTCTGTACTCCCATCGGGAAGGTACACGAAGAAGGGAGAGGAACATTATGACTTGATCTCTGCATTCATAAAGAGCATGAGAGGGAGCGATCCCGATGCGGCTCTTTATTACATGTTAAGAATGCTTGAGGGCGGAGAGGATCCAAAATTCATAGCAAGGAGGATGGTCATCTTCTCTTCTGAGGATATCGGCCTGTCAGATCCGATGGCGCTGGTTGTTGCCAATGCTGCCTTTGAAGCCGTGAACAATGTTGGCTTGCCGGAGTGCAAACTTAATCTTTCAGAGGCCGCGATCTATCTTTCGGTGGCCACAAAAAGCAACAGAACCTACAGCGCAATGTCAAAGGCACAGGAAAGCGTAAAGAAGACTCCCAACCTGGAAGTTCCGTTGAAATTGCGCAATGCCGTAACGAAAGTGATGAAGGAAATGGGATACAGCAAAGGCTACAACTATCCTCACAGCTCGGGAGGCTTTTCAAGGGAGTTCTACCTGCCCGAATCAATAAAGGAGGAAGTCTTTTATGTTCCAGGAGAAAGCGGCAAAGAGAAACTCGTTCTTCAAAGACTTAGATCGTTATGGAAGGGCATGAAGAATTACCCGGAGGAAAAATGAAGAGTTTCATTCTCGAAGAGGGACGAGTCGTTCAGCTTGAGATTTCGGATATTACTGAACAGGAAGTTGACGTCATTGTCAATGCGGCGAACGGTTATTTGAGGCATGGGGGAGGCGTAGCCGGAGCGCTTGTAAGGGCTGGTGGAAAAGAGATACAGCTTGAGAGCGACGCCTATGTTCGCGAGAACGGCCCTCTGGAAATTGGCGAGGTGGCCGTTACAGGAGCCGGCTCTCTTCATGCAAAGAAGATAATCCACGTATTCGGCCCACAATATGGTGAGCTCAATCTCGAAGAAAAGCTCTACTCTTCGTTTGCACACGTACTAAAAAAAGCTGCCGAAATGGAAGCCGTTACGCTCGCCACTCCGGCAATTTCTACAGGGATTTTCGGGGTTCCGGTATCTATTTGCGCAAATCAATTTCTAAGGGCCGTTGGCGATCATCTATCCGAAAATAAATCCACTTCTCTGAAGCTAATTAAGATGTGCCTGCTCGACAAGAAGGCTTACGATGAGTTCCTTTTGATCGCACTCGATTATTTCAGTTCAGTAGAATAACCCTAAAAACTCCCTCTTCCAGAAGCTCCTCGGCCGTTGACTCGTCCCTTGTTAACCATACAGTATATATGTCAACGTCTTGACCTTCATATTCAAGCGCGATGGGATCGTTCTCCAGGACATAGTTGTACTCTTCTTCAGTTACCCGCACTATCTTTGCATTACCTATGTAATCTGAAGTCTTGCTGCGGAAAACGTCGAAAGTTGTCGACTCATATGCCTTCTCTCCAATGAAGCGGAGTATCGGAACGAAATCTTTTGCGGGGACAAAGCCCGGCAAATATGTCAGGAGAGCTCCTTCAGTCGTGAAGAACCATAGTGTCGGCGTTCCCCTAATCTGGAAGTAGGCGTAAAGGTCATTATATGTCATTCCCTTCAATCCCTCTCCAACCATGTAAGAAGCCGTTCCGGGATTGCTTTTGTAAATTTGAGAAAATACAAAGCCCGCTCTCAGCAAATCTTGAACAGTTTCGTCTGAAAGCGTCTCCTTCACAAACTTGACGCAGTAGACACAGCTGGTGTCAGAGAACATGACTATGGCCTCTTTGTCTTCGATCTGAGCAAGTTTTAGAGCAGTATCGAAATCGTCCAGCATTCCGGAATAAGAGAAAGCCATAGCGGGTAGAACCAGGATAAGCACAAAGATTATCTTTTTCATTAAATCAACCTCCAGTTGAGAACTGTAGTAAGTTTAGGTTTCCTGTCATAGTTAGAAGTCCCGCCGCAAGTAAAACAACAAAGACCGCCACCTTGACAGCCTTCCTCCATTTGCTCTCACCGCCAAATGAGATATTAGAAGTCAGTTTTGCCACAAGACCGCTGAGCGTAAGGAAAGGTATGCTTAGGCCGAGCGAATAGACTAACAACATAAGACCGCCCTCGCCAATTGCGGATTGATTGGCTGCCAGAACGAGAATCGATCCGAGTATAGGACCGGCACAGGGTACCCACACGAGACCGAGTACTGCCCCCAAGACAAAACCGCTTACAGCCGAACCACCAAACTTCCAAACGTTCAAATTCACTCCCTTGAGGCCTATTTCAAAGAGATAGAGGAATGCGAAGAGAATGAAGAGACTTCCAGAAATGATGTTCATCATGACTACATTCTGCCTGATAAACGTCCCAAGCCCCGTTGCTCCGATTCCAAGTATGAAGAAGAAAATAGACATTCCCAGGGTGAAAAACGCTCCCCTTATAAAACGAGCCTTCGCATTGCTCGCGCCACCCATCAACACTCCGAAGAAGACCGGAATCAATGGAAGGATACAAGGAGAGAAGAAAGAAAGCAGTCCCCCTAGAAACGCGCTGCCGTAAGTGACACTGGTTGTTACGATTGGACTGATCATTGGTGATAAACCTAGAGTTCCCGTTGCCGCAGAAGTCAATTCATTCATTTTACCCCTCCCGGGTATAGTATAAACTATTTCGATTTTCCATGCAAATGAAATCTTTGTGAAGTTCTCAGGCCAGTCACCCTTTGCAGGGGAAAAAAGAGCGGGTGAGAAGAGCGGGTTGATGGGATCGGGTTACGAAATTCGGGTAACTAGGAGCGGGTTATCAGAACCGCGTTTTGAAGAGCGCGATGCTGAATCAAGTTCATGACGGATTGTTGTGTTCTTCAAGATTACCAGATGCTTTCATTCTTTGTGAGTAGTCATGCCGATCATGACTTAACGGATATCCATCACTCTGTCATCCCGGACAGCGATCCGGGATCTGGGTTCTTCTCTTAAACGGGGAACGGTTCCTTGGCCTTCATCAGCTGACAGCTCTCGCCAGAGTTCAGCGACGAGCGAAAAGCGAATCTTAGATGCGAGATCCCGTATGGGAGCACTACGGGATGACATTGGTAGGAAATTCAATTAATCTCACATCTCGTTGTGCTAAGAAAAGACCGTCCTTGGTCCTTAGTCCAAGACCCTGGACCCGTCCTTCGAAAAATCCGAAGCAGAAGTGAGTCTACAACAGAATTCTAGACGCAATGCGCCGAAGACCACGCCAGGACGCAAGGCTCGCTTCGCGGGGAAAGATCCTCAAAGCCAGTCCGCTAACACAGGCCGATCTTCTTTATCTGTCATCTCATTCAAAATTATATTCTTCTTGTAGGGGCGAACGGCCGTTCGCCCGAAGAGGGGAAGCCCTCTCACAGGCGCAAGGCAGAAGGCAAAAAGCGGTCGGTCCGCTGTGCAGGCCAGGCACTTCGGTGGCCAGTCTTTGCTTCGCAAAGGCCAGTTCCGACTTCGTCGGGCTAAAAGAGCCGCTTGGATAAGAAACGCTGAAGGCTGTATGCTGGAAAAAACGATTCTTCGACACTTTGTGTCAAAGTTCTTCGTAAAGGGCCACGAGATAAGGAGACAGGGCGAGACGGTGCTCTCGTCTTCTCGTGAGCGCAGCGAACTCTCGTAAATGCTCTTTCTCGGCTCTTTGCAGCGATCAGCGGTTCTCAAATACGGGATCCCGATCAGTACCCCCAAACAGAAGCATATTGGGGCAGGCTCAACGGGATGACAGTGCGGGGATATATACCGGATGATACAACTTGATTTTGGGGCAGGGGACTCTCCCTTCACGTCATCTTGGCGTGCTTCTGGCCAGGATCTAGATCTTGGTTTTGATCTTGGCCAAGAACGAAGAACAGATCCTCGCTCGGTGAGTAGCCCAGGGGGATTTCACCCCCAGGCTCTCTCAGAACCGGACTTGAACCTCTCGATTCATCCGGCTCCCATTATCCAGCCATATAGAATATCCCCATTGTCCAGTGTACAAATAGATGAGGCTCCCTGCGAGCGAGAGCTTTTAGCCATTTACTCGCTTTTGTGAGACCTCTCCTTTTCTTGTACTTGTTTC
>NZ_DIXC01000055.1 GCF_002435945.1 Mesotoga sp. UBA6090 | reverse complement strand
TCCCTCATCTTCGATTAAGCACGGCTAGAAGTGTCCTTCTTCGCCTTCTTGGCACACAGGGACCCGGAACTGGTCAACAGGGTGCCAGAGTGGTCGGCAGGCAATGTCTTGCTGGTTAGATACCTTTTGGAAGAATACGGACCGAGGCAGACACCTTTTGCCACCTTCAAGCCAGCTCACAGCCCGTATTTCAACCCGAAGGATTACCTTGTGGAGTACAAAGTGCATACTGAAAGATCTCTGCTGCCGGATGAGGGTTCGTTGAGAATCTGGTTCCCCCTTCCTCTGCAGACGGCCGCTCAAGAGAACATTTCTGTGCTTGAGGTAAGACCAAAGGAAGCGGTGGTCGGTCTTCCCAGAACCTCCGGCGATATAGCTTATGTCCTCTTCGAATTCGATCTTTCGAATCTCGATGAAGATCTGGATATCTCCGTGGAATATACTTTCACACACTATCAGCAGCAGTTCGATATAGATCCAGATCAGGTAGGCGAATACGACAAAGAAAGCTCGCTTTACAAGGACTACACGAAGTCAGAAGGAAGCATCTACTTCGATGAAAGGTTTGAGCAGCTTGCCAGAAGCGTTGTTGGAGATGAGACCAATCCTTACCTCCAGGCGAAAAAGCTATACTACTACGTAGTCGAAAACATCAAATACACTTTTATGGCTCACGTTTCAATAGAGGCGGCTGGGATTCCGGAAAGCCTCTACTCTTTCGAACACGGTTATGGTGATTGCGGCACTCAGTCGATGATCTTCTCAGCTCTCTGTAGATCCATAGGAATACCGGCAAGGGCGCCGGGAGGCTTTCAGGTTTTCTCCGGACAGCTCGGTTCGCACTTTTGGGCCGAGTTCTACCTGCCAAATTACGGTTGGGTTCCTGTGGATACCTCGGCAGGACAGATTGCGACCTACACTTACGGGATCACGGAAGAGGAGCGACAGGAATTTATCGATTACTTCTTTGCAAACCAGGATCCGTTGAGACTCGTGGTTCAAAATTCCGTCGACTTCTTACCGGCCGAAAAGCCTATCGACACTCAGCTGCTTGAGATCACGCTGCAGAGTCCATTCGTTGAGAGTGAATTCGGCAACGAAGAGTTTGATGTCACCATAGTGATTCTTGATTCTTTCACCATGAAAACGGTTTTGTTGAAATAGAACCGAGGTTGGGGGTAGCGGATTGGTGGTAGGAAAGAGCAGAAGATCAGTTGCAAGTTCCAAGTTGTAAGTTGTAAGACCGAGGTTGGTGGTAGCGGGCTGGTGGTAGGAAAAACCGGAGATAAGCTCGTTAGCCGTTGCCCGTCTACTGAAAAGGAGAAGGAAGCAAGAATGGATTTTCTGTGTCTGGCTCAATGAAGATACCCTTTATCACTTGTACTCTTGTTCTCTTGCTTTCCTTTCAAGAAAGGAGTCATTCTCTGGATATTTCGAAACTGTAGAACGGGAGGACAGGTAGATGGCTGACAGCATCTATGATCGAAAGAGGCCGCGGATTCGTTTCATGCTGACAGTGCACGAGCGCGTGAGCTCCTGGCTCTCTCGAAAGTCTTAAAATCATGGCATTGCCTTCTACAGAGTAAGATTCTACCTGGATGTCTCCCGACTCGTCAGAAATCGAGATGGGCAGGTCTTTGGGCTTGAGATCGAAGGCGTAGAGTCTGGAGCCGACGTTGTCAAAGACCAGACGTACGGTTCCGTCACCCGACAACGATGCTCGAGCTATGTCCGGTGCGTCTGCCAGGATTTTCTTCCCGAACAGGTGCTTAAGAACACTTTTGGCCAGCCTCTCTCCAAGCATCACGTTTCCGTATGAGCTGTTGTGGATGTTGTCTGAAAGCGGGATATCGATCGAAGGAACGATAAAGACTCCCGGAAGCTCTCGAGCCGCTCGTCTCTGAGCTTCTCTTACTCCAGCCCACCCTTCATCGTTCATTCCCCAGGGCTCTGGATCTGCAACAAAGCGGTTAAGCTGTACCGTAAAGACGGGCAGATCCGGCGAGCCCAAGTCTTTTCGTAAGGCTCTCACGAAATTTGCGAACCTTTCACCGTAAGTCTTGAAGAGACTTGATGAAGTATCAGAACAGCCCTGGTACCAAAGAAGAGATCTGAGTTTGCCTCCACAGTCCGTAATAACTTCCATCAGATTCCGGTAGAGCTCTCCGCTTTCGCCCGGGTTCCACTGGCTCAAGCTCGAGCCTCCTAGAGAGGCTTGAATCAATCCGACGGGCATGTTCAACTCTCTTTTCAGATATCTTGCAAAGCTTAAGTACGGCGAATGGCCGGGGTTGATCGATTCGATGTTGACCGGGTGGATGGATCGGGTGGAATCGTTCAGCGGATGGGCCGCCAGATCCCATGTTCCGTTGTTCTTAAGAATGTGGACTCCTATTTCCGGCGGATCATAAATGGCATCTTTCCCGTATCCTGCAGAATTGCTCTGACCGGTGATTGCGAAGAGTTCGCCTACGCCTATGTGCTGTATCATGTCTCCCCGGAATGCGTACTCTATCCCGAAGCTTTCAGGCTTCAGACAAGTCTCTATCCTGTAGAGCCCTCCTGAGGGAATGTCAAGGCATATTTCCCATCTTTCTCCTTCGAGCATCTTCGCTTCAAGCCATGGCAGTACCGTCTCGGAGCTGTCTTCACGGACCGCCCTCACAAAGACACTTTGTGTCTCCTGTAAGTCCTTCGAGAGTATATAATTTCCACGAAGATTGATAGATGCTCTGCCTTTCTCTTGCTGGATGATCTGCCACTCTCGAGGTCCGTGATCAATATAACAGCCCGCTAGCATGTTCTTCCCCCTTTCAAGTATCTCTCTGCCAGGTATAACCCCACTCCTGAGAGGGTACAGCTGTCTGCACCGGTGGCTTTCAATATTTCGGGCACGTTCCCTTTCTCTAAGAGCTCTTCCAGCCTTCTGTTGAGCGCTGGGGCCATGTACTTGAACGCTCCTGAGATCTTCCCTCCCATAACAATACAGTCGGGATGAAAGGCTTCGATGAAAGGAGCGAGCGCCGTTGCTAGAAGGATCCCGGTTTCGCGGAAGACCTCGATACAGTTTCCGTCGCCACTCTCGGCCAGATTGAAGAGATCCTCTACGTCAAGGCTGCCATGGGTCCCTCCGGTGAGTTCTCCGTACCTGGCAAGGATACCCCTTCGAGAGACTCTATCATCCAGAATCCCTTTCCCGCAGGGAAGGTTCCCTATCCAGCCGTAGGGAGGAATTCCCCTTTCATTCTCTACTATACTCCCCCTTTCCATGAAAGCCGAGCCCAGTCCAGTTCCGATTGTCAAGCCTATGAATCTTTTGGCGCCTCTGGCGGCGCCTTTGTGATACTGGCCCCTGGCGAAGGCCCAAGAGTCGGCATCGAAGAGGATCGGTATCGATCCATCCGCCAGTACTTCGCTTCGAAAAAAGCTCTTCAGATTCATGCCGTAAAGCGCTTCGTACTTTTCAACTCCCTTTATGAGACATACGCCTCTTTCGTAATCGAAAGGTCCTGGAAAGGCAAGTGCAAGACCCGATAGCGGCAGTCCGCCCGTGGCTGCAGCTCTGGACAGTGTCGTCACGATCTCGTTGAAACTCTCAAGTATCGCGGCCTTTGAGGCCTTTGAATCAATGGGAGTTGTGCTTATTCCAGTCAGCAAATCGCCTGAATCGTTGCATAGAGCCGACTTTACGGTTGTACCGCCAACGTCCAGAGCGATAATCACGCCGGTCTTCACTTCAACAGCGCCTTCACAACCATGCATTTCCCCTCGCCTCCGGCTCTCATCGTGTAGCGTCCCGTACTTGCAGGTACAATGACCGTCTCGGAGTAATTCAACACGAACTCGTTCCCGTTCGAGACTAGCTTCACACTCTCACCTTCAACGAGAGTCAGTATGTGGAATCTGCCTTCAAGCTCGAATGATGCTTCAGTCTCTATCTCAACTCTGAAGACCTGGTGAAAGAAAGACTTTCCCGACGCGATCAGATACTCTCGCCAGCCCTTGCCGCAGGTCTTCAGGACGGGTTTTGGTACTAGGTTTTTTTCAACCCAGGCACTCCGTCTATGTTGTTTGATCACTCTGAAGGCATGATCTATGTGAATCGGCCTCATGACGCCGTTGAGGTCCGGCCTTAGATGGTCGTATATCTTGAAGGTGTACCTGTAAGTGGTTGAACTGATCTCCAGAACTACAAGCCCTTCTCCGGAACCGTGGACAGTTCCAGGCGGGATCATTAAGATATCGTGCTTTTGTACCGCAACGCTGTTCACGAATTTGGTGTAGTCGAAAGGGATGCCTTCCCTTTCGGCCATCTCTGCCGCCTTCCTGAACTCGTCGAGGCTTGCCCCTTCTTGCAGGCCGAGGTTTACCCTTTTGCCGGGCTTGCAGTCGACAATGTAGTACATCTCCCCCTGGTGGTACCTCTCGTTGAAATTTCTCCTTATGTAGTCGGTTGGAGGGTGGACTTGAATCGAAAGATCTCCGCCGTCCATCGTGTCCAGGTAGTCGAATCTGATCGGGAACTCGCCGCCGAACAGTTTCCTGTCGGATGTGCCCATTACGCTTTCGTGGGTGAGATGGAAGAACAGTCTCCAGGGGAGTTCGAGCATGGTCTCGTGATTCTTTATCAGAAGCGACATCTCAGGCGCTATGACCTCGTAACTCCAGGCGCAGTTAGGCCAATCCTGCGGCAGGTGACGAACCTTCTTCAACCATTGTCCTCCCCACGGACCGGGCTCGTATATCGGTTTGAGTCTGAAGGGTTTCGAGGCGACCTCAAGGGCAATTATTCTTAGGTCTTCAGTGGCCAGCATAGTCGGGCTATCTTCGCAATTAGCATCAACATATAAATTCAGTGTCTCGAGAAGCTCATTTCTGTGTTTCTCGGAAACGGGAAAATCAACGTAGTACAGTCTTTTGGGGCCTATGCTCTGAGTCCCGAAAGTTGCACCGGTTTTCTTGAAGCGCTTCAGGGCCTCTTCTCTCGTAAGATCGAAATACACGATACAATCGTACTCATTCCTCATATCCCGTAGAGCGCATCCCCAACCTATTACAAGAATCAGATCACTCTTTCTTGACTCTCTTTCCAGCGTTATATGCTCCCTGAAGCTGGCTATCCTCTCCTTCGAAAAGAAACTGTCTATGCTCCGCCTGAAGACCTTTCCGAAGACCTTATCATTGTCTAGATACCGTTCTAATAGACTGTCTATCCTTTCGTCCGCTCTTCTGCAAATGTCGAAATCATAGATTTTAACTGAAAGGGAGTTTCGACAGGCAGACTCTTCAACCTCTTTTCTGAGACGTTCCCAGTCGAGACCGGCAAACCCGTCGACCGCTACCACTTTGGATCTGGCCGACGGCTTTCTCCGCCTTTCAACTAATGACCGTACTATACTATCTATCCCCTGGACTGTAACTACGTGTGGCTCTTTGGAGACATTCACCGCTTCTGCGAATTCTTTTGGAGGTTTCACTCGTTGCACTCCCTTCGGGTGTCTTTTCTTAAGAGCCTGACGTATCTTACTAACTCATGCGGTTTCAGAAGGAAGAGGCGCCCGCTCTCACCTCCGGAAATCACGTACTTCATGGTCTTCTCAAGAATAGTCAGATCCAGCCCTTTGGAGGCTTCTCCGAAATAACACGGCGTCATTCCCCAGAAGGGCGAGTCGAGGCCGATTATAGCCCAAACACCTGAATGGACCCCGCTGAATCTCTTTTCCCACTTCTTCACATCGTTCATCGGGTCAAAGCTCCAGTGTTCTGTCTGCTGATTCAACACTATCAGCCGGCCGTTGTCGTACAGTACCTGGGGCCACTTCCCTTCCTCTTTATAGCTTATCGCGTATTCGAAGCCCACCTCCTCCAGAACTGTGTAATCTGGCTCAGCGCTCCCGTGCCTGTAGCCCGGACAGGCATCCTGAAAGGAGTAGTGTCCCACAGGTACATTTCCTTCACCGCAGTGCATGGCGATTGACTTTCTGGCCTTCAAGAGGGAATCTCTGTAAGTCTCGCGCGGAAGATAGCCCTTTGCTTCTGTCGCTACGCCCAGGCCTGCACTGCTCAGAAGGATCTCGCCGGAGGGAAAGATCCCTCCCATATCGCGAGGAATGAAAAACTGCTCAAGCGTTTCACCGGCAAATTCCCACCAATTGGACGGAAAGGCTATGCCATCCTTTATTCCCTCCATGGAATGAAGATCGAGATAACGTGGAAGAACCGGAAGATGACCGAGATCTGCAGCGTAGTTGACAAAGGATATCGGAAGACATCCATCCTTGATTTTCTGCTTCAGGTAGTCATCGGATACCTCATCCTTCCAGGGCGCCTTCGCCTCTTTCAACCACAGTGACGGGAGCTTCACCTTATCCCTTATGGTCATTCCTATTTCAACATCGTGGGCCAGGACCAGCACGATCCCCTTCTTCGACAGCTCGGAAATCACCACGTCGTCATAAACCTGGCTCCCCCAGACAACGTTGTTCCCTGTCTTTCCGGCCAATTCCGCAATTACCGGCACACTGTCTGGCAGGCTCTTTAGGGCGGCCACGGGAAGTATATCCTCTCGCAGATACTTAGCTGTCCAGCGGAGAGTGATAGGATCATTGCCCAGGGCAATCCCCTTTCCCTTATCTATCCAGCGCCGGGCGATTCTGTCGGTCAGGCTGAGAAGCGTCTCTCCGTCATTCAGTTCTTCGATCGTTTCGACTTCGAATCCCAGCCGCTCAAACCTCTCTGTAGCAGACTCTCCGCAGCAGGCAAGATAGAGTTTCTTCACTCCCAGTTCGCGAAGCTTCTCAAACTGGCGATCGTGCGCTTCCAGGTATATTCCTAGAGCCTTTCGGTAGAAGATCTCAGGATAAAAGAAAGTGTCTATCCTTGAACGGCCGGGGATCTTGAAAGAACCAAGATCTACTGCCTCCAGAGGAAAGTCTATATCTCTCGAGGGGTAGACAACCGCATCGTTTGGAAAGATCTCTCCAAAGCGCTCGAAAAGCTCACTATATAGCTCTACAAGTTCCGAGGACCTGTGTCTTATAGCGGGGAATCTTCTTGCATTAAAAAACCTCTCGAAAGGTACTTGTTCGCCCTCGCTCATAGAGATGTACAGGATTTTTTCATAGAAATTGGTCAGAAAGTAAAGCTGCTCTTCATGTCTGTTGCCGGCAAATGGCAAGTAGTCCCCGATCCCGGCAAGACTCGGTCGCACCGAAAAGTAACCGTCGAAGTCGATCTTTCTTTCCCTGCATAACCAGGCAATCACAGGAAGAGCGGCAGCCCTCGCCGGACAACTTTCGTGGCTGTAATAGAAGACAAGACGGCTATCCTCCATAGATACCTCCTTCAGGACAAGCTTCTTTACAAACCATTGCATATATTACTGAAAAGAAACTCCATAAAAAAATGTATACGCCTATACTATACAACAGAAGTCCTGTCTAGAATAAATAACGATAAGCTAGGAAAATTGCAAACGTTTGCAATATTCTCAGTTAATCGCGATTATTTTACCAGAAATCACCGAGAGGGCAGATTTCTGGATTCGAATATGAAAGTCTCGAAATGATAGAGTTTGTCGGGCAACATGGGTACCGAACCTATTCCGGGGAGGGATTAAGGTGAAGAAAGCATTTCTGATTGTTTTTTTGAGCGCGCTACTGGTAACACTGGCTTTTGGAGCGCCCACTAAGGTGAAGTTCTGGCACATGTATCTTTCCGGTCCATCAAAGGATGTCATGGATGAGATCATCGCCGAGTTTAATGAAACTCACAAAGGAATGATTGAGGTCGAAGATCTCGCAATATCCTTCTGGGACTACTGGGACAAAATCAGGGTAGCGATGGCTGCCAAACAGGAACCGGACGTATTCCTTCACGATCTGGGAAATGTCGGGATGAGAGCCTCTACGGGCATTTTGCTTGACTTAAGGCCCTTTTTGGTGGCAGCCGGTTTCGACCCCGACGAAGTGTTCTTCGAAGGCCCTCTGCAGATGTGTTCTTATGAAGGCGGGATCTACGCGCTTCCACTCGAGACAGATGTAAGACTGCTTTTCTACAACAAAGATCTCTTTAGACAGGCGGGACTCGATCCCGAAAAACCGCCTACAACATGGGAAGAACTCCTATCATATGCCGAGAAACTCAACGTTGTCGACAAGAATGGCGATTACGATGTCATCGGGTTCAATCCACTCTACGGGCAGTCTTACTTCTGGATGTACGTCTGGGGTAAGGGAGAGAGTTTTATCAATGAAAACGGCGATGTAGTTGTCAACACCCCTGGAATCATTCAGGCTCTTGAAGAGTGGGTCGCACTTATCGATAAGATGGGTCTGGAGAAGCTTCTTGCATTCGGTGCAAACTTCGGCTGGGGAGCGGCGGATGCCTTCATCGCCGGCAAGGTGGGAATGGGAATCCAGGTTGGCAATTTCATAGCCGATCTGGCAACCTACGCGCCGGATCTTGATTACGGCATCGTTCATATACCATATCCCGTTCAGAAAGCAACCTGGTCCAACGGCTTCTCTTTAGAGCTCTCGTCAAGGACGAAGAACAGGGTCGAAGCGGTGGAGTTCGCGCTTTACCTGCTGAGCGATGAGGTGCAGCTGAAGCTGGCTGACAGCATTTCCTCTCTTATAGGCAACAAAAGAGCCGCCTACAAATCCGACCTTCTTGAGAATCCGGAGTGGAAGATGCAGGTCGAGGCCCTCGAATTCACGAAATTCAGACCCTTCGTTCTCGAGGCGCCACTCTGGTATGAGACTCTGCAGGTTGCGACCGAAGAGGCCATCTACGGACGAAAGACACCCGAGCAGGCTCTAAACGATGCGCAGAAACTGATTGAAGCAGAAATTCAGAAGTACAAGATGACTCACTGAGCATGCTGAAGGTAGCCGGACCGAAACTGTCTTCTCGTGTCCAGCTACCTTCAATTTCTTCCGAAGGGAGAGCCTGAAAACATGAAAAGAAGACGGAGCAAGTATTTCAGAAGAAAGAATCTGGCCGGTTATCTCTTCGCGGCGCCCTGGTTGATAGGGTTGTCAACATTCATTCTTGCTCCGATACTGGCAACTCTCTTTCTCAGCTTCACCAGCTATGACATGATAAACGCTCCACGATGGATTGGATTGACGAATTACAAGATTCTCTTCACACTCGATCCAGGTTTCTGGAAGGCGCTGGGTAATACCTTCTACTACATGTTCGGTTCCGTCTTTCTCAAAGTTTTCATAGGTCTGATCTTCGCCCTGCTCCTGAGTAGTGCATTGAAGGGAATGCGCATATTCAGAACCATTTATTTCCTTCCAGTAGTTCTTCCATCGATTCCGGTAATGTTTCTCTGGATGATGATGTTCAATCCCAGAAGCGGCCTTATAAACCAGATACTAGGATTCATAGGGATCAAAGGTCCTCTCTGGTTGAACTCTCCACAATGGTCGAAACCCGCGTTGATTCTCATGAGTATATGGGGCATAGGAGGCATTATAGTCATCTTTCTGGCCGGTCTCCAGGATGTTCCCGAGTATCTTTACGAAGCCGCCGAACTGGATGGGGCCAACAGGCTGCAGATGTTCTGGCGTATCACAGTTCCCATGATCATGCCCGTGATCTTCTTTAACGTCGTGACTGGGCTCATAGCTGCCTCCCAGGTATTCGCAGAATCCTACATAATGACTGCCGGCGGTCCCCTGGAATCAACGACTTTCGTGAATCTGAAGATTTATCTTCTCGCCTTCAAAGATGTCAGGATGGGCTACGCTTCGGCGATGTCCTGGGTGATGTTCATGATACTCGTCCCTATGACGATCCTTCTCTTCAGAATATCCAGAAGATGGATGGATTACTGAGGGTGATTGATTATGAGAAGCCTGAATAGAGCGAAATCAATAAGATCTGTCACTATATACGGGGTACTCGCCTTTTTCAGCGTGGTTTATCTGATTCCGCTTTTCTGGATGGTTTCCACCTCACTGAAGCCGGATTCTCAGATAATGTCGATACCGATGCAGTGGTTCCCACGCCCGCCGCAGTGGGGGAACTATGGCAAGGCAATTGAAAGTTTCCCCTTTTTCAGATACTTCTTCAATACTGTCTTTCTGACCGTGATGAACGTTCTGGGAAACACTGTCACTGCCTCCTTGGTGGCCTACAGCTTTTCAAAGCTGCAGTGGAGGGGCAGAAACCTGCTCTTCTACATCACTATCGCTACCATGTTCATCCCCGGGCAAGTCCTGATAATTCCCGTGTATATTCTTTTCACCCAGCTCGGATGGATTAATACCTATCTGCCCCTGATCGTACCGGCCTTCTGTGGAGGAGGTGCCTTCAACATCTTCCTCCTGAGGCAGTTTTTCATCTCGATTCCCGACGAGCTTATGGAGTCGGCCAGGATTGACGGAGCGTCTGAGTTGCGAATCTTCACAAGGATAGTGCTTCCTCTTTCGAAACCGGCTCTCTTCACTGTGGCACTGTTTACCGTAGTTTTCACATGGAACGATTTCTTCGGCCCACTGATTTATCTTCACGATCCGTCGATGTGGACGCTGGCAATTGGATTGCGTGGTTTCCAGCAGCAGTATTCAACTAACTGGAATCTGTTGATGGCCGCTTCTACGCTCACTGCCCTCCCGCTCATTATTCTATACTTCACCGCACAGGAGAAGATGATGCGCGGTTTCACTCTGAGAGCCGGGATAAGATGAAGGTTGGGAGATCGTAACGATGAAAAGAACCGTCCTGCTCTTGACTGTTTTATTTCTTGCAGTGACTGCGCAAGCCAAAATCGAAAAGGTGTATCTAATTCCCTTCAGCCACCAGGATATCGGCTTCACGGGAACGCAGCTGGAGGTCGCCCAATTCTATGCGGAAATGTACAACGATCTTCCCGATTTCATGGAGAGTTTTTCGGATTTCAAGTTCACCGTAGAGACCTTCTGGCAGTTCGACTGCTGGCTGAAATCGAACCCTGAACCCTATCTGGTCGACCTTTACCGGCATTATGCAAGGGAGGGAAGGATAGAGTTCGGGTCGGCATATGGCTCGATGCATACAGGATTTACAAATGATTATGTACTCTCGAAAAGCATGGAAAGGGCTCTCGATTTCGCCCGTGAAAGCGGCTTCGAAATCGCCACCTGCCTCATGAACGATGTCCCCGGTTTCTCGGCAGATCTTCCCGACGTTCTAGCAGAGAAAGGGGTAATGTACTTCATGAGCGGGATAAACGATGCCTATGGATCGGCTCTCGGTCTTGAAGGCAGTCACAACCTGTTCTATTGGCAGGGTCCCCTAGGAAATCGCATTCTCTGCTGGATCAGCAAGGACAGCTACGCGGAGGGCTATCTGCTCAAGAATATGTCAATGCTCCGGAATTATCTGAACAATCTTGAAGAAACGGGGTACCCGTATTCAGAAGCGGCGATAATGATCGCATTTGACAATGCCGGGTACTTCCCCGGTGCCGTCGCATATCTCGATCTCTATAAAGCTTGGGATGATCCGGAAACAGAGCTGTTAATCTCCACTCCTTCGCAGTTCATGAATGTTATGGAAGAGAAGTACGGAAAAACTCTGGAAACCTACAGCGGCGATTGGTCGGGTTGGTGGGAGGTTGTCAAGAGCGGAGGACCCTCTTCAGCCGGACAGGTACGCCGCGTACAGGAATTCGCAAGGGAACTGGATGAAGAACTCGAGAGAACGGACCCAGAGCTGAAAAGCTCGATGGACCTCAATTTGGTTATGTACGGAGAACACACATCGGCCGTCACTGCTGGCTGGCCTGGTAAGCTGACGTTGGCGAAGACCATCACGTCGAATGCCAGCGTTGTGGGCTTCGCCGTCGAAGCTTACGGGGCCCTGGAAAAACTCCTGGAAAAAATGACCAGTCAAGAATCTGTAAGCGACGAACTTTACATTATCGCCCCTCACGATGGAGAGTATTACGTAGAAATACCGTCCGAAATTCGCGAAGGGGAATGCCTGCAGCTGGAAATTTCGGGCACGATCTTCTCAGGGTACCCGTTTCATACAGAATACACGGATCGCTGGAACTCTTGTGAAGATGGATACTTCTTCTTTCTGCCATTGAAGAAGGGTGTGAATTCAGTGCTATTAGCCGGATACAGAAAAGAAACGGATAATGAAGAAAGTCTTAAGAGCTTCTCCACTCTTGACTACCAGCAAGTTGAGGACGGCTCGATAGAGGTCACAATGACATCCAGAGAAGGCCAAAGTCTGCAATTCGATCTAAGGCTTGAATCTTATTTGACGGGAGAACCCACGACCTTTCTGCCTTCAGGTGCTAAAATATCTTCACAGAATCGATCTTCTGATGGGTTGAGAGAGGTTGTGACTCTCGGCTTTGACCGCGGTCCACTTTCACAGATTTCGCTCATAGTCTATTCCCGTGGAGGGGTCGAGATAAGGGTAGCAATCGACAAAGAAGGTTTGCCGCTGATACCGTACGCTGACCATTCGATAAACTATGTTCTGGCTCTAGGGCTTGAAGACATCACCGGCATAGAATACATGGGGGCAAGGTCCTTCACGAAGATGAATAGCGGCCTAGCCGGGGAGAGGCCTCCATTCATACCCTTCGAGAGCTTTGTCATTCTCGACAGATCGGGGGAGAAGACCTTGGTCGCCAGTCGTCAGAGTTTCTCATTCAATAATGGCGAGAAGCTGAGGTTTCAACTTCTCAGGCATTACAGCTATAGCGCCACTTCGGACCTGGGCATAACCCTCCTCGGTGAAAATGAGCCGGGGACTCCAAAGGTACAGGTCTTTTCGTTCTATATGGACACATTCGCAGGCGGGGGATTTGAAAGGGCGTCCGGCTTCATAAATGCCCCTTTCGTAATCACAGCTACGTCAAGAGAAGAAAGGTGATTGTATGAGCGTCGGTTTGAAAGAGATCGCTGAACTTGTAGGCGTGTCAATCTCCACTGTCTCCAGGGCATTGAGAGACGATCCGAGAGTAAACAAAAGGACGAAGGAGAGAATTATCTCCGCAGCAAGAAACATGAACTATCTGCCTAACCAGGCTGCAAAGAGCCTGGTAACGAAGAAAACTATGACAATTGGTCTGGTCCTTCCAAACCTCAGGTCATTCATGCATGATATATTCGACGGCCTGGAGAGCGTGTGCTCTCCGGCAGGCTATAACATACTCCTGGGCGTCTCCGACAACGATCCGACGAAGGAGATGCGAGAACTCAAGCTTCTGCTGGAAAAGCGGGTTGACGGGCTTATTCTCTTTTATGTCGGGGGCGTTTTCAATCAGGCGTCCATAAGGTTCCTCAACAGCATCTCCGTGCCATTGATTCTGATAGACAGGTACATTCCCCGCTCGCATTTCGATTTTGTGGTGAGTGACAACCGCAACGGTTCCAGAAAGCTGGTGGAGCACCTGGTCTCCAAGGGAAAGGAGAAGATAGCCTTTATTACTCAGGAGGAAGACGCGTCGGCCATCAGAGAGAGGCTGGACGGTTTCATGGATGGAGTGCTCAAGTGCGGAATAAAGCTGCCTTCAAAATACATCGTCAACGGAAAGACCCTCAGAATGGAAAACGGCTATGCCTGCACCAGAAAACTGATGAAGCTCGATGACCCTCCGCAAGTGATAATCGGGAGCACCGGAGATATTACTCTGGGTGTGGTTAAATACCTTCTGGAACATCCGCATCTGGAGAATAAAATCACCGTCGGCGGGTTCGACGATTTCGAGTTTCTCTCATTCCTGAAGATTCCAGTAACCACAGTGGCCCAGAAGACCTATGAAATGGGGAAACAGGCGGCGACAATTCTTCTGAATAGATTGCAGGGAGACCGGGGAGAGCAGAGAAGAGTCTTTCTGGAAACGGAACTCGTTGAGCGATAGAACGGTGGTGCAAAAGGATGATAGTTGTAAAGATTGATGAGGCCTTCATAAGGACAGAGCTGGTTTTTACCGATTTGCTGAAGAGATCCGAGGCATTCCCGAGGCTGACATTGATCCACAATCACTCGGAAGAAACATGCGAGGTCTTTCTTTCGCAGGTCGGCTCGAACGAACGCCTAACGATTCCTCCGGGGGAAACATCAGAACTCTTTGTCTGCGAGAGCGGCAAAACTAAGGTGACAGTAACTTCGTGCGGCCAAAGAGTCGAGAAGACTATTGAACTTGACCCACCCAGGAGGATCGAATTCAACCTCCTGATGTTTTCTCACGTCGATCTGGGCTATACAACAACCATCAGCGAGGTCGAAAAGCTTCAGGCCCGTTATTCATCCACTGCGATCGATTACTATCGTGAAAGTCTTGAATTCCCCGAAGAGTCGAGGTTCAGGTGGAACATAGAAACGACCTGGGCTCTTTCCTGCTTCGACAAGAAATCCAGTCCGAGCGAAAGGGAGAAAATCCGCGATCTGCTGAAAAGCGGAGAATTTGGCATCGGAGCTCTCTATCTTCATCATTACGCAGATAGAACCGAGTTCGAGGAGCTCTTCCATTCACTGAGGAAGGCGAGATCCTTGAAAGCGGAGGGTATTGAAGTTAGGAGTGCCTTTCTCAGCGATGTGCCTGGAATGAGCACGGGGCTTCTAGAGCTCCTGGTCAACATTGGTGTCGAAAACCTCTTTATGTCAATTAACAATTTCGTGGCGCCCTTCAAAGAGTTTACGAATCTGAGAACACCATTCTTTTGGAGACTTCCCGGAGGCGGAAGGGTTCTAGTCTGGATTACTGACGATCCAAAATGGGCCTACATAGAAGGGTACAGATTCTTTGAATCAGATCTTGCAAACCTAAGAAGAGAAATTCTGGCAAAGCTGACCGAACTGGACGGCAGAAACTACGGACCACCGGTCTATGCCATTCCTATGGCTATCGACAACAGAGAACCGGTCTTTACTCCGGTAAAAATGATTGAGGAATGGAACCTTACCTGGAGCAATCCAAGAATCACGACCGCAACCATCAACGGCTTCTTCGACAGGCTCAGGCCTTTCTGCGCCGATCTGGAAGAAGCCGAAGGAGAATTCAACGGCTGGTGGACTTCGAACATTCTTGCCTATCCAAGAGAAAACTCGCTCTCTTCGAAGGTTTTTTCAAGACTGCACGAGGCCTCTTTGTTAAACTACATTTCGGACGGAGAATGTCTGGAAGAAATAGAAAGCAACTTTGAGAAACTCAGTGGATTTGACGAGCACTCTGGCGGAGGCGGGCTTTATCTCTCGAACGACCCGGAAAAGATTCTTGAGGCCGTATCTCAGGGTTTCGGGTGGGTCTTTCAGGCCTCCCGAGGAGCCGACGATACGCTGAAGGCCCTTAGAGAAAGGGTGTTTGGTAGCGGCGAGCTCATCACTGTCCTCAACCCGACCGGTCATACTCGCAATGATTTCTGCGTAATGGGGTGTGATGATCCCGATCTAAGACTATTTAAGGGGGATGGAACGGAAGTTCCCTCGCTCTTCTACGACGGCAATCTGTACTTCGATCCTGGAAAGCTTGTTGCCTTCGAACACAGAAGCTTTCTGGCCGAGAGAGTTTCGAAAGAAATTCCTGACACATCCCTTTCGGAAGGGGACTTCGAGATCTCGACACCGGACTTTGATCTCTCCTTCAACGACAGGGGCGAGCTAGTATCTGCTGTCTCCAAAAAGGACAACACAGAAATAGTGTCACCCGGTTCATCAGCAGGAAAAATGAAGATTGTGCGTCAACCTGTAAATCCCGCCGGCAATCTGGTAGACGCGGTTAATCACGAAGAGCTGTACACCGGCAAGGTGCCGGCCGGCTTGATAGAGGATTATCTGTCGTTGAAATGCGGCCATAGAGTCTTTGAATCCTCGTGGGGAGTGGCAGTGGAGTTCGAGCCGATCGACAAGTACTGCAGGCCCTTCAAGAAGACTTACCTCCTGCCCGCCGGTAGAGGGGAGATAATCTTGAAAGTGAGATTCAATTACATATACGGCGTCGGTCCTTCCGATTTTGTCTTTCTAGAGATACCCCTCAATGCAGAAAACCCTGAAGTGTGTTACTCTTCTCCCGGAAGGATTACCCGTCTTGAAGAGCTTATAAGCGGAAGCGGGGCGGATGCGCTTACGGTCCTCGGTGCTTTGAGAATAGAGGATAGCGACGGCCGCTCGTTCAACATTGGTATGGAAGGTGTGAACCTCGTCGATTTCGAATCACCTTCTCCACTGGGGTTCAGGCGGTTTCTTGCAAACAGCGGCAGACTCTATTTTAGGCTTTTCAGCGGGAACCTGCAGAATCGTTTTGCCAGTCCCTACCTCAACGGCGAGCCGCTGAATTTCGCCGTAAGGCTTTCAGGCAGGTCTCTTGAGTTATGTGAATACTCCTCTATTGTCAGACATCCGCTCTCTGCCTTCAAGAGCGGGGCGAAAACCACATCGGCCCGGTTAACGGAAATTCGAGCGAGCGAGCACGTTGAGCTGTTTTTTGGAAATGATTCCTCGAACAATGCGGCGGTTTTTGCGAAAGAAGTTTCCGGAAAGCGTGGTCACATCTTCACTGGAGAAGGGAAAGGCTATACATTGGAACCGTTCGGGTTTATTTCCATATCTGAACAACCGGAGGGATCGATATGACTTCAAGAGAGAGAATAGTCGAAGCCATGAACCACAGGGAAGCCGATCGGGTCCCTATTGACCTGGGAGGCATGAGATCGACGGGAATACACGCGATCGCCTACAGGAAACTCAAGGACCATTTAGCCGTAACCGACAGATCGGTCAGAATCTACGATGTATTTCAGCAGCTTGCTCTGGTCGAAGAATCGGTGAGGGAAAGGGTTCATTCTGACGTCGTTGAGCTCAAGAGGCTTGACGGAGGTTATGGAACAAGAATTGACGAATGGATTGAATACGATATGTTCGGGGACGGAGGCAGGTACCTTCTGCCTGCCGGCTTCGACCCTGTTCGAATGCCCGACGGTTCCAGGGCGATAATCAGGGACGGTCGGATAGTGGCAACAATGCCGGATGGAGGGTTCTTCTTCGACGGTAAATACTTCCCACTGGCCGGGGCTGAAGATAGAAAGGCCATCGACGATGAAATCAGGGCAGGACTTTCGGAAAGAGAAGTAACCTTTCTCAAGGATCAGCTCTCAGAGTTGAGGAGCGCAACTGATTGCGCTATCATGGGTGCTTTTGGGGGGAACTTCCTTGAAGCGGGACACAGCTACTTTGGCTATCAGGAGTTTATGGAGAAAATGATAACCGACCGGCCTCTCGTGGAGTATTTCCTCGACAGACTCCTGGAAAAGTACCTTGTTGAGCTTGACGTATACCTGTCTGAATTCGGCGGAGATATTGATCTTATTCAGATTGGTGATGATTACGGCACACAGGAGAACACGCAGATATCCCCCAGAATATTCAGAACTCTATTTAAACCTCGGCTAAAGGATCTCTGCGATTTCATTCATTCCAAAAGACCCGGACTCTTCATCTTTCTTCACTCCTGTGGATCGGTTTACCCTTTCATCGGAGACTTCATAGATGCCGGCGTTCAGGTTCTCAATCCCGTTCAGACAAACGCGAAGAACATGGACCCCGTACGCCTGAAGCAGGAGTTCGGAAAAGATATCGTGTTCTGGGGAGGCGGCTGCGACACTCAGCATGTATTGCCGTTTGGAACCGTTGAAGCGGTTGAAGAAGATGTTAAAAGAAGAATAGACGTCCTGGCGCCCGGAGGGGGTTTCGTCTTCGCGTCGATTCACAACATACAGATGGAAATCTCTCCGGAAAAGATCTTGCGACTATATGAGACTGCCTTCGAATACGGAAGAGGTGAGCACAGTGGCGAGCGGCGGTAAGACCGTACTCGTGCTGTCCCATACACACTGGGATAGAGAGTGGTATGAACCATTTGAATCTTTTAGATTCAGACTGGTGAAAGCAATGGACCGACTCATAGAGATTCTCCAGAAAGACAGCCGATACGAGCGCTTCAACCTTGACGGACAGCTCGTTGTTCTGGAAGACTACCTGGAAATCAGGCCGGAAATGCGTCAGACACTGCAGAAGTTGGTTAAGTCAGGGAAAATCGGTATCGGACCGTGGTATGTTCAGGCCGATGAATTCCTTTCCGATGGGGAGTCACTGATTCGAAATCTGTTGCTAGGGATGCAGCTGGCCAGGGAATTCGGTGAGGTTCAGAAGCTGGCCTATCTACCAGACACCTTCGGTCACAACTCGCAGATTCCTCAGATAGCCAGGCAGTTTGGAATCTCCTCTTCTCTTATATGGCGAGGCGTATCGGGTGATGAATTGCCTTGGGAATTCATCTGGGAGGGCGCCGATGGAAGTTCCCTATACACTTACAGGCTTCCCGAGAGGCAGGGGTACTGCAACATGGCTTTCACACCTCAAGGAGCGCCCGTAGATCCCGCCTTCTTTGTGAACTCAGCTGACGAATTCATGAAGAACTCGGCCACAGGGATAGTCGTTTTGATGGACGGCTGCGATCACATGGAGCCCGATGAAAAAATCCTGCCACTCATTGAATACACTGGAAACAAAGACAGTTCCTTTTCCTGCCGACAGGCGCTTTTCAACGATCTATCCAGAGAACTGGAGAAAAAGATTCCTCTTTCTCAGAAAATACCAATTCTCCACGGAGAGCTTAGAAGTGTTAATACATCGAAGAGGGGTTACTTCAACTTCATTCTTCCAAACGTTCTCTCTTCTAGGTGTGACAACAAGCGTGAAAACTTCGAAGCTCTGAATCTCCTGGAAAGTTACGCAGAGCCCCTGGCGTCGTTTGCCTGGTTGGCCGGCCGGAAGTACCCCAGGAGTTTTCTGACTAAGGCGTGGAAGCTAGTTCTTCAAAACCTGGCACACGACAGTATCGGTGGATGCAGCGTCGATAAGGTTCACCGAGATGTGTCTCACAGATTTTCGCAATCAGTAGAGATAACCCAAAACGTCGTTCAAGACTCCATGGCGAGACTTTGCTCGGTAACTGGGGATAGAGAGAATAGCTCTTTCGTTCTATTCAACCCTTCCCCATACATAAGCAATACTCTTGAACTGGATGTTGACCTCCCGGCCAACGTTCTTGAAGATTCTTCAAAGTTGCCGACTGTGAAGGACGAAGATGGTAAAGAGATCGAGTTTCAGATCTCTTCGATGAAAAGGACTGAGAAGGCTCTAGGCTTCCTGGGGCGATCGGCTCCAATAGAGAAGGTGGTGTCCTTGAAGGGTTATCTCGATGCAAAAATCGAGGGACTATCATTCAAGAGATTCTACATCGCACTTTCAGACAGACCAGTCAATTACAGGAAATATGAAGAAGAAACCCTTCCTCAGCTGGAAAACAGGTGCATGTTGGTGAGAGTCCTTCCTGACGGAATTATTGAGATCCTCAACAAGGCCACAGGTGAGAAAGCGTATTCGAATTTATTCGAAGATTCCGGAGACGCTGGGGATGGCTATGTCTATTCAAGACCGGCTTTCGATAGCCTCGCCACGAGTTCAAATAGCCTGAAGGAGATCGAAGTTTTCGATAGCGGCCCTCTGTCAAAAAGTCTGAGACTCCACTATTCTATGCTCATTCCGAAGGGTCTAACCGAAAAAGGACTGTCAAGGAGCAGCTTGAAAATAGAGATGCCCCTTCAGTGTACTTTGAAGCTCACGAAGGACAGCGGCGTTCTGGAAATCGAAACGGTTGTAGAGAACTACTGTGAAAACCACAGGCTTCAGGTGAATTTCTGGAAGGAAAAACCCGGAAAGGCCATCTTCTACAAGACCCCCTTTGACATAGTTACCGGTGCAAAGGATAGAGTTCAACAGGCGCCGAATCCAAACTGGATTGAGGATGAACCCGTCGCGTTTCCGAATGGCGGTTTATTTGGAGAGATAAAGACATCGGATGAGTTTGACGGATTTGCCGTGAGCACCAAAGGGATCAATGAATTCGAAAGCAGCGCGAAAGGGGTGAAGCTGACTCTCTTCAGGGCGGTCGGGCATCTGGCTTCGCCTTATCCTCTTTCGTGTATGAAGCGAGCAGCAGGACCAAAGATAGAAACGCCCGAAGCGCAAATGAAGGGCAGCCTGGTCTTCAGTTATTCGCTTTTTTTCATGAAATCGCTGAAAGAAACTTTAGAGAAAAGTTCCGTCTATCTGAAAAAACCTCTGGCAATGGGCTTCGCGAATGAACTGCCGGAAAGTCCTCTGGCCGTTAAGGGATCCACTACAGACATTGCTTCCATAAAGAAGGCCGAGGACCGGGACAGTCTGATTCTTAGACTTGTGAATCTCTCAACACAGCGCGACAACGTGAAGATAGAGCTGAAGGAAGCACTCTTTGATAGAGTCTTCCTTTGTGATGCGAGCGAAGAGAGGAAAGAAGAGATCTCAATCGAGAACTCAGAGATATATCTAGTCTGCGAACCAAAAGAGATTGTGACTGTAGAACTCCAGCCACTCGGTCGACAGAGCTCTCAAAGAGCTTCTTGAACAAGTGAAGTACATTCGCCCGGAATGTCAACCGGCTACCAAGAGTGTGAACCATACTGGTACGCTAAGAGCCGTGGTTGGTGGTTGGTCAAGAGCAAAGAATTAGTTGCAAGTTACAAGTTGTGAGTTGTAAGAAGAACAAGAACCGGGGTTGGGGGTACGGGTGGAGGTCGGAAGAACAACAGAAATTGGTTCGCCGTTGAGCGGTTATCCGTTTGCCGAGGGAAACCTGTTATTCGTTCCAGAGCGAGGACCTGTTCTTCGTTCCTAGATCCGCTGTACGCTTAAAATCAAGGACCCGCTGATCGCTGTGAAGCAGAGACATAATCTCGACTCTCCTCCTTGGTCATCCCGTTGAGCCTGCCCCAATATGCCCCTGTTTGGGGGTACTGATCGGGATCCCGTATTTGAGAACCGCTGGTCGCTGATCGCTTGAAGACCCGTCCTTCGTTGTCCGTCCCAGATCACGGCCCGTCCTTCGTCAAGACCAAAGCCCTGATCCTGACCAAGAGCATTGTCAGGATGACGTGAAGGGGTTGGCATCCCGTTGAGCCTGCCGCTAAATCCACTTGCTTTGTCATTCCGTAGTGTTCCTATACGGGATCTGGTTCATGATCCCGATAACGGACAACGATAATCAATCTCGTCTTCTCGTGAGCGCAGCGAACTCTCGACAATGCTCTTTCTCGACTCGTCTCATTGAAGGAGCGAGATGCTGAATCGAGTTCAGATGACGACTTTTGGCGTTTCTTTACTTTAGGGCTTGCAACTTGGAACTGACAACTTGCAACTGCTCTTTCGAAGGACGGGTCCTTGCTCTTGGACGGTCAACGGACAACGGCTTTTGTATGAACCATAATGCCATGAATTGCTGCTTTCGGCAGGGTGCTGTGCTGAGAAGACCTTCTCGGGAGGCGTAGTACAAGGCTTCATTTGCTCCCGAGCGTAAATTGGCTGTCGCAGGCGTGCTGTTGCAGCAGTATTGAGAGTAATGATCCTCTATTCATTGATGAAAACATCGTTTCCAAGGGAATCGATCGCGACGTAGAGCGGGAAGTCTTTCACCTGAACCTTGAATATTGCTTCCGTGCCGAGATCTTCGAAAGCCAGAGTCGTCATTTCGGAGATCCTCCCGGCCAGCGCGGCAGCGGCGCCACTGGGAGCCAGGAAATAAACCCTGCCGTACTCTTTGCAGAGCGATACAGCCTGCTTGCCCCTCTTCCCCTTTCCTACCGTTGCCAGAACACCTTTAATAAAAAGCATCTCAAGAAATGAGTCCATCCTGTTCGAAGTTGTAGGACCGATAGCCCCGAAGGAGTCCTTCGTCGGTTTGGCCGGTCCCGCGTAAAAGATTATCGCCCCGTCAAGAGAAACCGGCAGCTCTTTACGTTCTTCGAGCATCTTCTTCAAGCACTTCTGTGCGGCATCTCTCATGATGAGAAACTCGCCTGAATAAAGGAGCTCGTCGCCTACGCGCAACTCTTCAATCTTCAAAGACTACTCTCCCCTTTCTGGCGATATAGCAGTCCGTCGCGAGTCCTACCGGCATTGTGGCGATATGCGTCGGATACGTTTCAATGTGCACCGAGTATGCCGTTATCCCTGTTCCCAGACCCTGATAACCTATCTTCAAATCGTTGATTTCTCTCAGTATTCTTTCTTCAAGAGCCGCGTAGTCCTTATCCTGATGCCTCTCATAGAAGGATCTGGTAAGCGCAAGCTTAGCAAGTATCATTGCCTTGTCGGAACTACCTCCGATCCCTATGCCTACCTTCAACGGCGGGCACCCTCTGGCCGCACTCTCCCTAAGAGACTCGACAACCGTGCAGACCAGTTCGTCCACTGTTGCGGAGGGATTCAACATAAAAAGCCGGGAAAGATTCTCACTGCCGCCTCCTTTAACAAGGAAACGGATTTCTAACTCATCTCCCCTCGTCGGAAAGAGATGGCATATGACCGGCGTGTTGTCTCCGGTATTTTCCCTTTTCATAAGGGGATCGGACACAATGGAGTACCTGAAGGGGCTATCTGTGTATACATTTTTCACTGCCGAATTCAGTGTTTCTATTATTGGCTCTTCAAGAGCAACTTCGTTTCCCTGAAAGACGAAGAACTCGAGAAATCCCGTATCCTGACAGATAGGGAGTCCAGTGTCTTTTGCCACGGCCGCGTTTTCTCTCAACACGCTTGAGAAAGGTCCGTCATAGAGATCGAGCAGTTCCACGATCTTCGGGTCCATCTCCGTGTTCGCCTTCGAAATTGCCTCTTCAAGGCTTCTGATTATTCTTTCCGCCGAAATCAAAGTCCCACCCCTCAACCCAGGCTGTTGAACTCCTTAGATAGACATTCCTCGCTCTCAACTACTTTCTTAGTGAGCCCCTCCAGTGAGTGAGTAATCAGTTTCAAGTTTTCTTCCATCAAATCTACAACACTCTCCATCCCGGAAATCGAAGGTCCTCCGGGAACGCTCCGAGTTTGAACGAAATGTCGCGGAGAGAGAACTGTCTCCAGCTCCTGATCGTCCATTTTCAAGGCCCTTCCCACCAGTTCAAGGAACCTTCGGCGAAGAGCTTCAAGAGAGTATCCCGACTTCACAAAGGCGCTAGTCACGCCGTGAGCGGTTCTGAAAGAGATCCCTTCCCTTCTTACCAGCTCATCGGCGAGTTCTGTTGTTGTGGCACCGGTAGAGAGCGCGATCTCATCCACCCTCTGCTCATCTACGGAGACTTTCAGGAGCATCTCTTGCAGCAATTCCAGCAGGCCCGACAGCGTTTCACAGCCCCTGGTGAAGTTTGTAACCGGTGCGTCGGCCACTTCGTTCACGTCCTGGTAAGGCACGTTGTGGAAGAGATCTATCAGGCTCTGGAAGTCACCGGCGGCCATTCCTGACTGGATCCTTATATGCTCGATAATGACAGGATTTCTTTTCTGTGGCATTATGCTGGAAACCTGCACTAGTTCATCTGGAAAGCTTAGCATTCCGACTTCACAGGAGGCTTTGTGTCCCATGTCTGCCATGAGGCGCGTTATATCGTTGAGAATACTCTTGAACCACATCGAAGGATAAGTGAGCCAGTGGGAGGTGACAATAGCCTGGTAGGAGTTAGGCACCGGCTTTTCGAACCCAAGGAGATCCGAGACCAGCTGCCTGTCAATGTCGAAACCGGTCGTAGTAATCGCCGCGGCTCCAAGAGGGCACTGGTTAACTACTCTGAGGGATGCGTTCAGCCCTTCGAGGCCTTCTAGAAATTCGAGCATGAAAGAGGAGAGATAGTGTGCGAGAGTCGACGCCTGTGCAGGTTGCCCGTGGGTGTACAGAACCAGGAGTTGATCTTCAGATCCTTTGATCTTCTCGATCAAGGCTCCGGCCAGCTTCAGCATCTGCTCAATGAGGGAAATCATCAGCTTTCTTACGTACAATCGGAAGACCGTTGTGTCCATGTCGTTCCTGCTTCTGGCCGTGTGGAGCGATCCGGCCTTTTCCCCTAGAAGGTTTCCAAGCTGTTTCTCGTAGTAGAAGAAGAGATCCTCGACACCGGCAGGGAACTCTTCTGGTATTTCAAGAGTAGAGTCGAGTTCGCTCATGGATTTCTTCAGTGCCGTTGCGGTTTCCGAATCGATTATCCCTTGACGTGCGAGCATGACCAGATGAGCCCTGTTCTGTTGCTTGAACTCATTCAGAAAGGCTGCCGCCCAGTGTTTGTAGGATTTTGCAAGCACGTGCTTCACGTATATCGGAGAGAATCCCATATTACCTCCCGTTCAGAAGGTCGTCGATATTCCCGTAGACTACCCTTTCAATTTCATCGTCGGAATAGCCGACGTTGATCATGGCTTTGAACTGCTCATCGAAATAGGACTTTGCGTAACCTCTCGGAAAATAGCTTGAATCGGTTCCGAAGAGTATTCTTTCCGGTCCTATAGTCTCTCTGTACTTTCTGAAAAGCATCTCAAGGTTCACTTCGTAAGGCATCCATCTCATCCACTGGTTGGATCCGCTTGTGTCGATATATACGTTGGGACAGGCCCAGCAGAGATTCAGCGTTTCAAAGATATATCCGCAACCGAAATGAGGAACGATTATCTTCATGTTGGGAAATCTCTTTGCCACATCATGTATTATCAGCGGGTTTATATTCACATGGTTGGCGATCCCCCCGGCAGAGCCCATAATACCAAAATGAATCAATACTGGAATATTCTCTCGCTGGGCGACCTCCCAGACCGGATAAAGATCCTTGCTGTCAAGAGGCTTATCAACACCCGGTCCAAGTATTTTGTACCCTTTCAGCCCCTGCTCCTCAATTGCCTTCTCCAGCAATTCGGGTGCATCTTCCAGGGAAGGATCATGATGAGCATAGCCATAGAACCTGTCGGGATGGGCCTTAACTATCTCCGACATGGCCTCGTTCCCGCCGGAAGTTACGAAAACCACCGAGATATCGTGCTTAATCGTCTCTCTGTACCATCTCTCTACCATTTCATCCTGAGAAACAGCGGGTTCGGCCCCATCGAACTGCCGTGCCTTTCTCCAGCGAGCTTGTTCTTGCTTGACCCATGGGTGAACATCACCCTTGGGCCTTCCCAAGAGATCTGGAGAAGGAAAATGAACGTGAGAATCTATTATTCGCATATCTATCATCCCTTCAATCCCGACATGGCGATTCCCTTCACAATCTGCTTCTGGAAGATAATGAAGAAGACTATCAGCGGAATAGTCGAAACGGCGGCGCCAGTCATAATCAACTCCCACCTGGTTAGGTTCTCACTCGAGAAGTAAGACAATCCGACAGGAAGTGTATACATTTTCGGTGTTTGCGCCACAATGAGGGGCCACAGAAATGCATTCCAGTTGCCAACGAAATTGAAGATCGCAAGCGTTGCGAGCGCCGGTTTGACAAGAGGCATCACAATTCTAATGAATATTCCGAATTCCGAGACCCCATCAATTCTTGCGGCATCGATCAGGTCATCCGGTATCGTCGACATGAACTGTCTCATAAGGAAAACTCCGAACGCGCTGATCATACCAGGAAACATTATGCTCCAATAGGTCTCCATCCATCCCAACTGCCTTACCATGATATACCACGGAATAACGAGCATCTCGGTCGGAATCATGAGTGTGCTGAGAATGAGTATGAATATGATGTTCTTGCCCGGGAAAGTGTACTTGGCGAGTGTATAACCCACCAGCGAATCAAAGAATAGAACAGAAATAGTTGTTACCACAGCCACAATCATGCTGTTCAGGAACCACCTCGGAAACATTGAGTAGTTGAAAATGTATTCGTAGTTGTCGATCGTTGGTTCATCCGGTATCAATGACATCTCATAGATCTCTTCTGATGTCTTGAAAGACGAAGAGAACATCCAGACAAAGGGAAAGACCATCACAACAGCGAAGATCGTTAGAAATATATAGGCAAATATACTTGTTTTCCTGTATGCTCTAGTCATGCATAACCACCCACCAATCAGTATTGGACTCGCTTGTTCAATACCAGCAGTTGAATCAGCGTTATACCCATTATTAGAATGAAAAGTATCACGGTTGCGCTAGAAGCGAGACCCATATCAAAAGATCTGAAGGCCTTTTGATATATATATAGCACCAGGGGTTTAGTCGCATTCAGTGGACCTCCCGATCCCTGATCGGTCATGTTATAAACCTGCGTGAAAATCCTCAGAAAAGTAATGCTCTGTGTAACCACGAGAAATACTGTTATCGGGTTAAGGAGCGGCAGGGTAATTTTGAAGAAAGATTGTCTTGACGTAGCCCCATCTATTTTGGCCGCCTCCTGATATTCTTGGGGTATAGTCTGCAGACCGGCAAGATAGATAATAATGCAATATCCCAGGTTCACCCACACCGTAGTCACAACTATAGCCGGCAAAGACTGGTTCATGCTGGACAGAAAGGGTTGAGCATCGAGACCGAAGGCCATAAGGATATTGTTGAGCACTCCCGCGGGCGGTCGCTGGTAGATCCATCTCCAAACCCAGCTCACTGCTACTAGCGGTGTGATGTAGGGCATAACGTAGAGCAAACGATAAAACCATTGCAAATGTCTAACCTTGTTCAGCGTCGCGGCCAAAAATAGCGATAGGACTATCACAAGAGGTACCCCATAGGCCACGTATTTTATAGTATTCCAGAGAGAAGTAATGAATACCTTGTCTTTGAAAAGCTTGACGAAATTATCGAACCCGACAAAGTCCTTTTTTGGCGAAATCAGCCTCCAGTTTGTGAAACTCAGCCAGAAGGCATATATCATTGGATAGAAACGGACAACTATATAGAAGACGAGCGGAATAGCCAGGAAAACATACGCAGTAACGATTCTTTTCTGACTTATTTTCATCTCTTACCCCCAAAGAGAATGGCCGTGGCCTCGCCACGGCCACACACTTCAAATTACTCTACTCTTGACCAGAATTCGTCTATTATTGCTTGATCTTCTGCTGCTGCTTCTTCGAAAGCCTTAATAGGATCCATGCCCAGTATCCAGACCTTGTCGACGGCATCCATCAATACCTGTCGCTGGCCACTCTCGTCAACAAAGAACGTCGCATGAGCGTACTCCAGACCCTTGAGGAATGGCCCAAATTCAGGATGATCGTAATAAGCGGCCGCAACGTTCGGGTTGGCGGGGAGTTCTCCCACCTGCTCAAGCCAGAGTGTTTGAGCATATTCGGAAGTTATGAACTTCAGGAACTTGATCGAAGCGTCAAGCTTATCACCGGTCGCATTTGTCGTTATTGCGTGTGCCCAGAAAGAAGCGAAGTTTGACTTCACGCCGTTCATCGACGGAAGTTCCGTAACTCCCCAGTTAAGGTTGTCAAGAGGTCTGAAAGTTCCTAACCTGAAAGAGCCATCGATCGTCATTGCGGCTTTCAAAGATCTGAAAGCGGTAACGTCGTCGTTCAGGAAGCCGGGATAACCGACCTTGTCCTTGGTGATCAGATCGGTATATACCTTCAGAGTCTCTGGTGCAGTCTGGTAGTAAAGAACGGTTCTGTTGTCTGCGCTGTAGGGTGTTCCACCGAGCTGTCTTACAAGAACCTCTCTTATCCAGTGGTGACCCTGACCGGATGGCTGCATAGTCAGGCCTTCCTGAATTATGT